>JAENZK010000470.1 GCA_016841285.1 Guptibacillus hwajinpoensis
ACATTGGAAAGGGTATTTCTTCAAGTAGATGCCTTTTACCTTGAAGGTGTTCTTGGAGTTTCTGGGAGTATTTAAATTCTTCTTTTAATTTTTGTGGTAGTAGGTTTGCTATTTTGAAGATTGATTGAAAAGATTGTTGGTTTTGAGCATCTTTTGAAACTAATATTTCCGGGAATAAGACCTCGATATTATTCTGATTTTTCACCGTAAATCTCATCCTGACAGCACCTTTCATTATGATTGTAGGCACTAACAACAAAAGTTTTGTCAGTGCCTTATTTTTTATACAATCCTAATCCAATTGCGCCTTCTCCTAAATGTGTACCGATTACCGCACCGAAGTAGCTAATATCGATTTCTACGTTAGGGTAATTCTCTTCGATTTGATTTTTTAATTCCCCTACTAAATCAAGTCGATTTGCATGTATTAACGAAGCTTTTATTGGTACTCCTGTCTTTGCATCTTCGTCAAACAACTCCAGAATGCGTTTTATTGCTTTTTTATGTGTACGGATTTTTTCAAAAGGAACTATTTTTGTATCTTCAAAATGTAAGAGCGGCTTTACTTGAAGAAGACTACCTATTAATGCTTGAGCACCATTTAGTCGACCTCCTCGCTGTAAATGAGCTAAATCGTCAACCATAAAATAAGCACGCATCGATTTTTTCATTTCATTCAGACGTTCTAAAATCTCTTTTGGATCCTTCCCCTGGAGTGCCATTTGGGAAGCTTCTATTGCATAAAACCCTTGTGGCATAGCGCTAATTTCTGAATCGAATGAACACACTAGAATGTCATCAACCATTCCACCAGCGGTGACAGATGCTTGATAAGTCCCACTGATACCACTTGATAAATGAATTGAAATAACAGCTTCATAACCCTTTTCAGCTAAATTTTTAAAGGTTTTTTCGAATAAGCCAATTGCAGGTTGGGATGTTTTCGGAAGTTCTGGAGCATGTCTTACTTTTTCATAAAAATCTTCTGCCGTCAGTTCGAGCTCTTCTTGGTAGGACTCTGATCCAAAAATCACGTTTAACGGGCATATTTCAATCTGAAGTTGCTTACGTAGACTTTGTGGTATGTATGCCGTACTATCCGTAACAATTGCAGTTTTCATAATGAATACCTTTCCTTTACCAAAAGTATTGGGTGATATCCCCATTATTGTACATTAATTTATAGTTGATTTCATCTTTTGTGATACGGCATTAATATAAAAAAATAGCCACTATTAAGTAGTGACTTATGTGTAAATATTAATTAGCAGGCCTTTGATTTCTCCCACCATACTTAAGATATCCAGGCTCTTTTTTTCTTTATCCAAGACAGCATTGGTAAGGTCGATGAGTTTTTTATCAACTTCTTTTACTATTTTATAGATTTTAGTACGGCCACGGCGATTGAAACCACGGCGCTCTTCAAGCTGCAACCCATTTTGGACGGCTTCATCCATAAATTCTTTGACCATCTTTTTATACTTTCGTAGGTCATCAATGGTTCTAGTATCTGATAATACTTTCCCTTGATCCTCAAGATCTTGAACAAGTTTTGTTAATTTTTCATGGACCATCTCTTGACGGTTTTTCCCTATTACTTCCTGAAAGGAAATACTTTCATTTGGTCCGCTTTTTTTTGACTTTATATTGTTCAGGCCGGTTCTTTCTACTTTTTGTACGTCCATCATTTTCCCGCCTTTTAGTTTATTAAAAGTTCTCGTTTAAAGTTTAATTTATTATAGCACAATGTTTAAACAGAAAAGAGGTGAGCTCGAATTCCAATCGAACTGACCTCTTATTATTTAGAAATATTAACCTTGTAATAATTGAAGTACACCTTGCGGCAATTGGTTAGCCTGGGCAAGCATTGCCTGAGCAGATTGATTAAGAATATTATTCCGTGTGAAATCTGTCATTTCCTTTGCCATATCAGCATCTCTAATACGTGATTCAGCGGCTGTTAGGTTTTCGTTAGATGTTTGTAAATTGCTTATCGTGTGCTCTAGGCGGTTTTGAAGTGCACCG
>JAENZK010000066.1 GCA_016841285.1 Guptibacillus hwajinpoensis
GTTGTTCATGTTCAGTTTTAATACGTTTAACCTCTTCATCATCGTTCCCATTAGCAATTTTTTTCTCAATATCTCTACGTATTTGATTCAGCATTGTAACATGTGATTTTTTAGCAATATTAATCATTTCTTGAATACCATTTTCTTGTAACTCTTCTAAATACTTTTCAATTGTGTCATGTTGGATATTGGGATTGTCACAAACATGAACACCTTTTTTCTTTTTGGTAGCACAATTGTAGAAAATTTTCGGTGGAGATGGTTTATTTTGAAATGTATTTCTGTTGTAATTACCGCCACAATTCCCACAAATAATTTTACCTGCAAATTCATTACCTTTCAGGTTAAGTCCTCTGGATTTGCCTTGATACTTCCTTGTTTTGGATTGACGTATCTCTTGAGCCTTATTATAAGTTTCCTCATCAATAAGAGGTGGCATATTCATGTGCTTAACCCATTCATTTTCATCACGCATAAAGTATGTTGATTTTTTTGCCATTAAATTATCACCATACGTGAATCGATTTCTAATACTAAGCCCATAATACTTTTCATTTTTTAAGATAGTACCAATAGTAGTACCATTCCAAGTTTCTTTTACTGGTGCAGGAATTTTGTTTTCGTTCAAATATTTAGCAATGACACGATCTCCCATTCCTTGATGAATGTACATATCAAATATTTGTTTGACAATTTCACCTTGTTCTTCATTAATGGTGACTTCTTTAGTATTTAAGTCATAATCATATCCATATAGTTTATTTGAGATATTCAAGACACCTCTTTTGGCATTTTGATACTTACCCCATCTGATACGCTCTGACTTCCAAATACTTTCCTGTTGTGCCATATTTAGTAGGTTATTGAGGAAATATTCATGATTGTGTTGTGACGTATCAACATTAATATCAGTGAAGTAAACATATACTCCTTTTAAAACTAATGCACGAACAGCACTAATTAAATCAACATTTCTCCCCATTCTCGAAGTATCCTTAATGTATATGCGTTCGAATAGAGGCTTTCTGTCTTCATTGATATCATAAATGTTATTGATACCTTTAACAGTAACATCAATTCCTGCATCGTACATTAATTGTATAAATTGCTTTCTCTTCTTCATGCTCACACCTGTGATACCACGATCAGCGTAAATATTTACTAGTTCATAATCTTTATTTAAACCTAATTCTTCCTCAAAATAACGCTTCTGTGACTCAAAGCTGTTTCTCTGATCGTCATGAGAAGTCGAGACCCTGCAATAAGCACATACCTTAATTTTTTCCATGAAACCACCTCATTGGACTATGTATTAATTTTAATTATAATACAATGCCCAATAAAATGGTACAGCCTTTCAATATATACAGTTGATTCATGAAATATTACAATTATTTTTTTAAGCACCAGTAATAAGCGCCTATGTACTACTCCCAAACTAATTCATAAAGTATGTCATCTATTTCATCTATCCTCATCATCATATCCGCACACTTATCAACATCATTACATTTAGCCATTTGGTTGTACAACTGATTCTGTTCCATTCTTAATACATCAACTTTTGTAAATTGCCCCATTCCTCACATCTCCTTTTATTTGGTAATTATTTCATTATAACTTCCAATCCTTCCTAATTCTGTTATCTGTATCACAGTGATGTTAAAATTATCTGATAACTTTATGAAACATTGAAGCACCTAAAAGCATGATTGTCTTTTCTCTAGGTGAAAGTGATTTCCAAGTACCTGATTTTATTAACATCTCTATACCTCCTAATTTTTATTTTTTAAAGTTCGACTTCTTGTACTTAATATACGACTTATTGAATATAATGTCAACATATATTATATAAAAAGTTCGACTTATCGTATTAAAAGTTTGATTTATGGTATATAATAATTACATAAACAAGTGAAGGAGTGGTACATAATGAAGTTAAAAGCTAGTTACAAACCATTAGAAATTACACTCATTAAAAGAGATAAAACCAAGAGTGATTTGAAAAAGGATTTAAATATTTCACCTTCTACACTTGCAAAAATGTCTAAAGGTGAAAATGTAGCATTATCGGTAATAATAAGTATTTGTGAATACCTAGAATGTAAGATTGAAGATGTTATTGAATTAATCACATTAGAAAAAGACAGCTAGTAATTAAACTACCTGTCTTTCTTTGTTATTTATCTTAAATCTACAAGCCTTTTACACTTTGTACATTGGTATAAGTCTGGCTCTATTTCACGATGCTTTTTTAATTTTCTACACCCTTGACAAGATATAGTTACATGTCTTCCAGTAAAGTCCTCTGTATCTTCATCCTCTTCAACTAATTCCAATTCAACATCATTACCTTTAAACATTGCATAGGCAAACGCAACAGTCATAGCACCTGAAACAAAATCAACGTAATCTAACAACATGATGTATCATCCTCTTTCATGTAGTATTAACTCTATTTCACCTGTTTCATAGTTTTCGAGTGTTAATACCCTGTAAGCGTTATGGACGTTGTAACGGTCTTGTAGTACGCTTACAAGTGCATCTGAATCAAGGCTTAACTCAATCAATAAACATGCTAATGTAGTTGGTGGCATATTACAGGATGTTGCCAATCGTTTTAATTTTGTATCATAGAGATTGGATAGACTCATGTTAACCCGATTAATTTTTTTACCTCCAAGTCCCTTCCCTTCAATCATCCTTTCGCAACCCCTTTCCAATTGTCTTGACGTTTGGCAATGTCAACCGTGTAACAGTGTAACAATGACTCAAAAGAGGGAGGACAGATCAACCTTGAATCCACTCCCATTCCCCTTAACTGTAAACATAGGTATATCAATGGTTTTAGGTGTGACGTCACCACTTTTAGACTTGTATGTTTGATTAAGCCAATAAGCATCTTCCCATGTTTCCCATTTAGGAGAAGGTAATGAGGTGACACCATCCTTTTTATACTCAGAAATAACAAATTTAAAGTCCTCAGAATGTGCTGAAACAAACATCATCATTCTCATGATTTGATTTTTGTCTAGTGACGTCACCTTATATAGTGAATCAATGTAATCTTTAAAAGATGAATCACATCTTAACGCTGGTCTCCATACTGTTCCCATTCACCTGACACCACCTTTTCAAGTAACTTTTTACCTTCCTCTGTCAAATAAATATTTGCAGACGTCAATAACTCCAATGCTAATTCTTTTGTCATGTTGACCACTCCTTTGTTGTGACACCATTTGTTGATGTCTTTGATAAAGGATATGGATCACTGTTTGTCCAATATTACGGATTTTTCCGTAAAAAAATGTTTATTTTTCCAGATAGATGGACATGACTGTTTTAAGGAGGTTGACAAACATGTTTAAACCAAGAACTAAATTAGGTAAATGGATGGACAAAAAAGGCATTAAAGGTACTTGGCTTCAGCAAGAAACAAAATTAAATAAAAGTACAATAACTGAATTAACATCAAAAGGTAAGCATGATCCAAACCAATCAACAATGAAAAAAGTATTAAAAGCTTTGAGAAAAATTGACCCCAATATTAAAGCCGATGATTTTTGGGATATGTGACAATTAACGAAAAAATGGGCAACACTAAGACGTAATGTCCTAATGATGCCCTATGTATATCTTTAAATATCAATGTATATCATTCTTTATTTTCTGACTTGACACGTTCTTTATCAATAATTGCTTCACTTAATATGTAAATTGCTACACTACCGAATGCAGTAATAACACTTGTGACTTGTAAAATCTCACTCTCAGTAAAATTAAACGCAAGTAATAGTGAACTAATAAATGATGCCAACAATGCCCAAAATTTTCTGCTTGATAATTTCTGAGTCCAGTCTATTTTCATTACATTCACCCCTATTTCCTATAATCCCATCTTGTTACTGTCCAACGGCAGTCAATATGTGTAAAGGTTTTATAACGTCCCACACCGCCCCATTTTGTAAATGTCTTGTTGCAAAATTCCCAGACTTTATCAGGACTCACTCCATTAATTTTTATGTCTGCTGCCATACCATTTAAATGTTGAGACTTAGGACTTCCACCAACTTTTTTATTATAAGAAACTGTCCTATATGCAGAATTAATGATAACTGGCTTTCCAAAATGGTCACGTACAGTCTGTAGCATAGTTAATAATGCATCGTCAATTAGTATCTTGTCTGAGCCATCTCTACACCTGAATTCACGGATACGAAATGATTTTGATACGAATTTTTCACCATCAAGTTTAAGTGAATATTCCTTAATTGCCATTACTCTTCATCCTTTCCAACCAATTTTTCACCGTATATTTGCATTAATTTAATCTCATTTTCCTTCCTAGCTTTCCAATAATAAAAACCTGTGGCTGTGGCAACCTCAGTAAATATTGCCGGAATTAAAAAAGACAGTGGTGTTGTGTCCCCTGTTTTCCAAACTATTACCAATGTAAAGGCAATAATGATTCCTGTTACTGTAAAAATGACGTATAAAAGTTTCTTAGAAAACTCGGTTTTTTGTTTCATAATCAAGCACCACCATTTAATTTGATAATCGTATAGATTAATCCAATTGCACCACCAATTATTGACGTAATGATAACACCAGTGATAGTCCTGCGTAACCAACGTGTATCGTCTTTAATTGTGCCTATGTCATCACGGATTTGCTTAATATTGCTTTCTGCAACAGCTAAACGTACTTTTACATCATCCATTTCACTTTCAAGTTTTTCAACTCGTTTTTCCACCTTCAATCACCCCAATTTCTGAGCAAAATAAAAAGGCATAGTACATTGACTACACCTTTGATTACTTATTGAATTTTCTTGAATCTAATATCCTTCTTGAGTTCGCTAATCGTTCCTGCTTGCTAAGTTTAATATCAAATAATACACCGGATTCTTTCACTTCTGTTGGTGGAGTATTAATGATTTGGAAGCATTGTTCCTCGGTTAATTTGTTCATTTAATCAACTCTATTACTTACCTTTCAACATATCATAAATTTCATTTAATCTTTCATTTGTATCTTTCAGATATTCGTATATCTCTGTATTCGTTACCCTAGATTTATCAAAATTTTTACGTTCAAGTATTCGTTGCTCCCTAGCTTCTTTTTCAATCTGTTCAGCAGACTTTGAAACTTTAAAACCCTTACCAGTTCTTTGGATATTTGGTTTAGACACTGAATTTCACCTCACCATTTCTAAATTTATCGTTAACAGTACAAACAGTATGAGTAGTACCTGCATCTCCAATAAAATCAATTTCTGCAACTCCATTTACCGCTTGTACTGTAATTCGCTCACCTTCGTACTCAAAAACCACATCATTATTATAATCAATAGCTTTTTCATCTAAATAAGTAAACACTTCTGCTATTACTTTTTGGTTATTATACTGTAGTTTTGTATAATAACCTTCGAATTTACCATTAATGTAATAACATATTAATAATCTTGTATCATACTCACTAATAGGAATAAGCCTATTTGTATTTACTTCCTCAGATAATTGACTTACACCAACTACTTTTTTAGTCTCCAAATCTATTTGAGCATAATTATGCATATTCTATAACCTCCCAACTTACCCATGTTTGTGCTTGATCTGCACCTCTTTCAATTATCACTTGATTATTACCATTTAATCGTATATGAGGCGCACCCGAAAACGCTGAACTACTACTTGTACCTGTGAATGTAAACCCTAATAAGTTTACCATTGTCTTTGATGGATCTACCACTGATATATAAGCCGTTGCGAGTTTAGTCGAGTTTGCAATCTCTGTAATTCCCCTTTGTACTGTTTTCACACCACCACCTCCAATTTCTTTCCATGAACTCCACACACCTTGATAACAATAGCGAACAAACATAGTAGGTTCTATGGCACTGTATGGGATTGCCATTTGACTGCGATTACCTGCTTTTTGGCTATAGAATAATGTTTGGATATACCAATAATTAATGTTTACTTTATGCGGTACATTTACATGGTCAGTAATAATAAGAGACTTAGTTGTTGTATTTGGGTCTTCAAATGATGACGTTGGTGCTATTGAATTTTGAAAATCATCAGCATGTTTTTGATCTAATAAATCTGCATTCAATAAACTTCCATGACCTTGATTTCCTTGATGCCAAATCTTGTTCGGTGTAGTTCCATTACTGTATATTAGGTCGTTTCCATAAATATAGGTTACTCCATTAGCATTTCCGAATACATTAGCATCACCAGTGCTAATATAAGCTAAAGGCTTAATGATCCCATTTGAATCTTTTGATTTTAGTAAGGCACCATGTTCTAATGTTACATCACCTGTTACTATACCACCTGATTTTAGAAGTGCTTTCTCATCAACATAAGTTTTAGCATTTGTTTCAGCTTGATTTGCTTTACTTTGTGCTCCTGTAATAGTCTCAACATTTTGATCCACAATGTCCCAGTTTTCATTGAAACTTTGTCTGGTTGCATTCTCAGTACCAATCGGCTTTTTAATTCCTAACCTTGGTGTTAATTCTGGCATTTTTCCACCTCCATATAAATAAGAGGTATGGAGATTAAACCCCATACCTTAAAAATTGACATAAAAAAAGAGCCTTACTAAATTGCAAGTGCCGCTTCAACATCTGCCCTATATCTTTCTGGGACTTCTTCAATTGTCATATAATTGTATTTCACCGCATTAATATAGAAATTAAGCATTAACTTTCCCCTCCAATTCAGTTACTTTCATCATTAAATCTCCAACCATAGTACCTAATTGGTCAATCATTTCCATCTGCAATGCTTCCACTGTTCCGATCATGTTTGTATTCTCATCTAATAAAACAATGTTTTTATTGAGATTTATATTGCTATCTGGATTCAATTTATCTTGTTCTTCCATTTCTATTAACATTTGTTGTTCTTGCTCTAAAGTAGTACCAGTTTTATTTCGATAATGCTCTAGTAAATTTTCTAAAACGCTCATTCATTTTCACCCTTCCTTAAACTGTCCAGTTATTATTCTTCATGGCTAACAACATGCGGTAAATTTGCATGTCATGTACGCTTACTGTTGTTGCGATATCACTCTGCTTTGCCATTGCACTGTCGAACGCTGATTTCATACTTTGGTCATAAGTAACTTTAACATCTGTTAAGTTTGCTCCTGTTCGACTTGTTGTAGGTGTAATAGTATATGTTCTCTTACCAGTATCAGGATCAGTAGCGTAGGTGAATTCACTTCCAACTGTTATTTGAGTAGCACCTGATACGACCAAATCACCTTCTACAGTTATTTCTTCTACAATACTAGATGTTCTTTGATACATCATTGTATAAGGATTAGTTGTAAAATGAGTTGCATAATCAGTTACAGTATCTAAAATTGTCACGTACAAAGTTGTAGCTGATAAATATTGTTGATCAACTCCTGTAAATGAAGATTCATTAGTTACAGGTTTTAAAATTGAACCATCATTCTTAGTTATAATAGCTGTACCTGCGACACCTCCACTTACAGTCGCTTTAATTACTTGGCAACCTGTTCCTGTTGCATGCTGAGTCCATGTTAAAGCCATAATTAAGCAACCTCCTTCATTTGTTTCTTGACTAAGTTAATTACTTCTTTTCCCCAAATCTGATAATCTATTTCTGGATAAAGAGTTTGAAATGTCATCATCTTCCTTGCGGCTTCATCTTTAAACCAACCTTTGACCTCAATGATTGATTGTAAGTTTCCTTTTTCATCATAAATAAAAAAGTCAGGTGTGTAGGTGTAGTCACCTAAATCAAACCTGACTTCTTCGTATTTAAAATTGTAACCATTTAAGAAAAGGTATTTTGCAACTCCAACCTCCCAAGTTGACTTCATGTAAACATTTTTTCCATCAAGGTTAACCCATCGTCCTTTTCCTCTTGGATTTTTCTTTTGAATAGGAATATTCCTTCCGTTTTTAAAAGAAAGTAAAATAGCATCACTTCCACTTCTAGCAGGAATATTAAATTTTTTAAGATACCGCATTACCATATTAGAACTACCACCATATTCTTCGGCAATCTGTTCTTGAGTTTTCTCTAGTGTTACATATTGATGATATAAAAACTCTTTATTTTTAATTGTATTTTTTGTATTACTTGAATGATTTGGATTAGTAATTTTTAATTTTGTTTTCCTTAGTAAATTTCCTATTGTTGATTTCTCGTATCCTATTTCAATAGCAATATCTTTTATCAACATTCCTTGATTATATAATTCTACAACTCTTTCTTCATCTAACACTGAGCCATTCTTTAATTCTTTTGCCTTCTTTATACTTCTAGTTGGTATGCTATGTTTTCTAAACCATTTATCAATCGTAGAATGGCTAACTCCCATCTCATCAGCCACTTGCATTAACGTCATACCTGAATCATACAACTCTTTTGCTTTTAATACTTTGGTATCCATTATAAGGACACCCCTGTTTCAAACCATTTTGTCTTATACCATTTACCTCCAGATTCCCATGAAATATCTTTTTTATTATCGTTTCCTGCTAGAATTGTTTCTGCGTAAAGATAGGAATCGTTTTTCTCTTGGAAAGGAAGAACGGTCGAGCCAAAGTTTAGCATAGGATTACTATACGTTGTATCTCCCGTTTTGCCGTCATTGTGTAACTCGACTAAAAGTCTGTTTGTGTCATTTTTTAAAGTCCAACTGTTTTGACCACCTGTTTTAGCAACACCGTTATAGTCTACCCCTTTGTATTCAAGGACTTTGAAAATACCAGTTCCTGTTATATCAACTTTATAACTGATTGTTTGACCGCCAACAATATCAATGTATAGATTTCTATACCGTCCGGAAGTAGTTCCACTTTTAAGAATCGCTTTATAAGGTGAAACAACTTCTAAATCAGCGCCGTTTCCTCCCGAAAAGTTTGAAAATGAAGGGAATAACTGAGAACCACTCACTTGTACCACAGGGTATTTAATATGTGCTACACCGTTGACATATGGGAACATCTTTTCCACGTCAGCATCGAGTAATGAAACGCCTATTTTATTGTAGGTGTCTGCTGAAATTTCATAAATTGCGAAATCTTTTGTGTATAAAACATTCCCATTGTTTACAAGAAAAATTAACTCAGCCATACCAACTGATGCATTACCTGTTAATTTAACATATTTCATAACATCTGAGTTTCCCGTATTTTTAAATTCTAAGTCGTGTGACGATAGGATATTTCCTCCAGAATCTCTCTGGAATAGTCTTATCTTGGCATTATCAAGAGTAGCGGATGTTTTACCAATTCCCTTTATTAAATAATATTTATTAGGTTGAATACCAACATTGAAAATACCGTGTCCGCCAGTAGTGTTAGTGTTGTTATATATATACGTTCCATCAGTAGAAAGATAGCCACTCGTATTTGTCCATCCGGCTAAGCTGTTTCCTTTCCCTTTTTTACCAAAACCATTCGTTCTCGTCTGCCCATAAAATTCAACTTTTAATGGACTTGAAACGTCACTGGATGAATTGATGATTGATGTGCCATGACCAATAGTACTAGTAACCTTATCTTGTTGCTTTAATTTATCTTCAACTGTTGTTACCCTTCCAGTTACTTGTGTTTGTTCAGCATCAAGACGTTCCTTCAATGTCGTATATACTGTGGTATCTCTACCAACTCTTGCTTGTTGAGTTTCCGCTAATTGATCCCCAGCCGCAACAGCTTGATTCAATTGTTTCTCTACACTTCTAGCTTTGTTGTATGAAATAATATCCATATTAAATCACCACCCATACTGCACCGTCATACATGTAAACTGCTTTTGTATCAATCTCAAAGAATGTTGAGCCTTTCTTTACACCTGTCGGCTTAATATCTGTTGACTTACCAAAGTATTCCATTTGTACAAGTGTTTGATGTAATTCATCAATTTTATTAGCTAAGTTTATAACTGATCCATCTTCTTTAATTTGTCGCCCAGATTTTGGGGCATAATTATTAATATTTGGCATTAAATTTCCTCCTCATTAATTAGTTTCAATGATTGATAGTTTTTGAGTAGATGATGCAACAGCATAAAGACGAACAGTAGACTCTAAATCAAATACAAATGTTTCGCCCGGCATAATGGGGAAACCATTACTAATCGTTACTGTATTTGCTTTACCAATAAATACTGCATCATCACCCATTACTCGTAATAACACTCTTTTCCTTGATGCTAATGGTGTTTCACCTACTTTGATTTCAATAGCAGATGTACCAACATTAATCGTTCCAATTTCAATATTTTTAGCACCAACAACAGATACCTTAGTATCACCACTCTCAGTACCCTGAGCAGGTATCCAATTACCCGATGGATTTTTAACATAGTTACTACCATCCATCATCCAAGTATCTGCCGTTGCATCATATCTGGCAGGTGTTACTTTACCAGTACCATCAATGTTTAAATCATCAACATACTGTGTCATTTAATTCCCTCCATTCTAAATCCAATCCCCTTTTTCAAATTCATTCCACGACAAAGACATGACATCTAACTGATCCCATGTAGTATTCGTTGCATCCAATTCATTCCATGTCATATATCTAAACTCAAATATGACAGGTATATGTGAGGGTTTTATATCCTCAATAACTTTCTTCAAGTCCTCAATATTGTCTGGTACACCTTTTGTATCTACAAATTTAATGATGATTGGATAGGGAGGATTAAATGTATCAGGTTGATATGTGTCATAGGAATAAGCAGAAGCACCGTAAAATACAAGCACTGAGCCATTATTATATGATTCAGCAACCGTTCTGATTAAATCTCTGTCAACCTTACCGAATCCACGATATTTTGACTTAATCACGCTTCGTCTTTGTGAAATGTCTTTGTTATTGTCAATGGGTATAGCAAGTTCTTTTTCGTATAGTGGTAAAGTAATTGTTGCCTCATCAAACCAAAATTGATTGTAAACTTCATTTATAACGGTCTCTAATGTGTCTATTTCAATTCCACTACTTTTGCAAACATCTAGTATGTATGGGTCTTCACGTATTACTTTATGTAGATTACTTATTAGTCGCTCTTTACCTGCCACAATACCACCTCCCTATTATAAAATTGTAATTGTACCAACAATACCAACCTCTTCATCACCAATTGTTACATTAGCTGTACCTGCATTTACCAATAAATTCTGATAATCAAGTACACCATTAGTTTCCATAATTAATTGACCAATTTTTGCTAAGGATACGTACTTGACAGTTTCCGAAAAGGCTATGGACTTTAAATAGTCCCTTAATTTAGATTCAAAGTTTTGCTTTACATCGTCTAAAAAATATCCAGTTGCAATTTCAACATCCACACTAATATCAATTGCTTTACCAGTTGCACTAACAACGGTACAAAATGCCCCGATTGGTGCTTGTCCGTCACCTAGTCCATTAATGGCAGGATCAATGTAACTTTGTACTTGAGTGACTATTTCACCGCTTGCAGGTTGCATATTAGCATCAATGATAATTACCTTTACTGTATTAGCACCATTCCACAATGGTATACATTTAGCATTTCCAACACCTGCTACTGACTTTGCCCATTGTAAGTAATGATATTTATTAGCTGATGTAATAGGAGTTCTTAGTGCTTCATAATAACGATTTCTTAGATCATTATCTGATTCAGCATCGAATCCATCATAACTAGGTTGTATATTTGTAATATTGGTTACACCTGCAATGGTAATTGGCATGAGTGTAATACTATTTGCCCCTACCATTCCAATACTACCTGCTTGTGTACATTGTGCAGTAATCGTATC
This sequence comes from Guptibacillus hwajinpoensis, assembly GCA_016841285.1. GTDB lineage: Bacteria > Bacillota > Bacilli > Bacillales > Bacillaceae_J > Schinkia. The sequence continues at coordinate 11,808 of JAENZK010000066.1, forward strand.
TGTACCATTGATTAACTTTGTTTCTAGACTTTGGAATTGTATATTCCCTGCCGTGGAGAAAACATTACCTACATTGATACCTGCATTGTTACCAGTAATTGTTAATACTACTTTTGCATAGGTTGCTTGTTTCCTAGAGATACCTTTTCGCTGATTGATAAATTTCTCTAATTCATCACCAGACAATAAATCAACGTCAAACTTTTCCATTATTTTTTCAATAGCCAGATACACCTTCGATAATTCAATGGAGTACGTTTTTACTAAGTCAGCAGTCAAAAAACCAGTTGATTTTTCATAGTCATCTGATATATTGCCTAGCATGTCAGTATTTAATTGTTCCTGTGTCTTAATATTCAAACCCACCTTTATATCACCTCACTTATTGAGACAGATGAATTGTCATTTAAATTAATCGTAAATTCTACATTCAATACAGTCCCATTCATCTTGGCACTGAAATCAGATATACTATCCACTACCGACAATCTCATTAATTTCTCTTCGATTTCACGCTTCAATTCACTGTTTATAAATCCAGATGGAAGAATCCGATTCCCACGATAATTAAAGTACGTCATTCCAAAATCAGTATCTTTGTACACGTTGTACTTATTTAATTCAGTCCTAAGTAGCATTTGAGCGTACATCATTACTTTTTCCTTGATTGTCTTTGCTTCCTTCGGCTTTCCATTTTCAATTACTACAGTTGCCTTGTTACCGATAAATTCATAAATAAGGACTCTACCGAGTGTGATAGAGTCCGATTGTTCATTATTTACTTGTTCAATTGTTTCTAATGCTTCATCAAAATTAAAATCGGGGAACACCCTATCACCTTCTTTATAATTTGGTTACTTTATCGACAATAAACCATGTTTGTTCACTCTCAGTTGGCATTAATAAGACTAAATCACCTACAGATAATGAATCTGAATACTCCATTGTTGCAGTTGATTCAGGTATGCTGATTGATGTGTATGTATAATTTTCAAGGCTTCCACCACTGGTTAATTTATGCTTACTAGTTGCACTATCTGTTGCAAATTCAGTTAATTTAATCTCACGTTTATACCCCTGTAATACATGGTCACAACAGTACAATTGATCCCTCGTTAATACACCATTTCCATCCAATATGCTAATTCGAATATTTGGAAATGGACTAATCACCTGTCCAACTAAGTTTCCAATCTTTGGTTTATTGTCACGTTCCTTAAATTTCTTAGCAAGTGCTATATCCCAACTTTCAGCCATCAATTCACCTTCTCCACATTCAATTTCATGGTATGTATGTGATTGTTTAAGTTATGTTCACATTCCTTGACCAAGTATTGTCCTGATAATCCAGTAATAGGCTCATTGATAACTAGTATCCTTCCTGCCCTTACATTGTCATTACCAAGTAATTCAATACTGGTATTTTCCGTTATTTTATTTAACAATTTAAGTTGATTCTTTGCTATGTTAGTTGCTTGTGCAATGTTTTTATCATCTGCACTCTGTACATCCTGTATTAGTCCATATTGACTTATACTTGCTTTATCCTGTGTACTAGCATATACCCTCGTACTGTTCTCATCAGATGAGGTGATAATGATACTATTCTTCATGTCCTGAATACTACTACTACTACTTACATTACCAATTGCTTTCGTTACATCAAATGGTGCTAAATTAGTTGCAGGTTGAAATTTTGCAGTAATAACTAAATCAGTGTATTTTTCAATGTGTAGCTTACCTGCCCGCATTTCTAACCTGTATTTAATACCTGTTTCCTTGGTGGCCTGATCTAATATATCCATAATGATTTCAGCAACCGTATTGTCCTTATAAATCTTAGTAATGAGTGTATTAATCTGTGTGATATTACCAATGGGTACATTAAATTTTTCACATAACTTCTTAATGCAGTCGCTACTCTTTAACTTGTTAAATTGTATGATTGTCTTACTTTTATTGAGGTAGAATGCATAATCAAACGCTACATAACTTCTGCCAAATCGACCTTCTATAGTTTCATCAGTAATAATTCCACGGAAAACTTCAACATTATTATTCATCAATACTAACTTATCACCAAGTTCAACTACATCATGTACTGCCATGTATCTTTCATCAGAATGGGCCTTATCAAATGATAATTCCATGCCTAATGTATCAATACTATCCTTCCATACTAAGTTACCAATTAGATTAGTAATATTGTGCTTTTGTCCTGAATTTTTCAATAAAAATAGAGTGTAATTGTCCATATCATTACACCCCTGTATTAACAAACGTATATTCATTTATCGTTAAACTATATCCAATATCACCATTACGCTTTTCATAATATTCAAATTCATCAATTGTACAAGGCATATTCAATATCTCTTTACCTGTAGATGTAATTACTACAATCCTAAGTGGTACACGTTTACCTCTCCATTTTTTAAAAAACTCTACATAACTCCAAGCATCTGCATTCGATCCCTTCTTAATCCACCTGTAATTATGGATTGGAAAGAAGGATTGAATTGACAGTCCACGTAATCCCATATCACCAATTAGATTCAATGTCCCACTATTGATAGTTTGAAACTGCTCATTATTTTGTGTCTGAGATATTGGTGTATCATTTGGAACAACTGGTAATATCTTAATCTCTTCATTATTATTAGCACTAAATATTATGTCCATTCAATCGCTCCTTTCTATACCATATTAGCCATTGCTAGATTAATTTTATTGTTTAATTTATCGCCAATCATGTCTGCAAATTGTTCTGTGCCGATGAATGTATCAATTTTAATATCAATCTTGATTTCTTTGCCGCTATTGAGTAGTTTGTTAGTTTTGTCATGAGGGATAATTTGTGTACCAGATGGTAAAATTGCAGATTCGCTTCGACCACCTTCATTGAATCCTGTTAATCCACCTGCAAAATAAGTTGTGCCTAGTGCATGACGTGGTTTCTTAGGTGATTTTTCTTCACTAATTGTAGGTATTTTAGGGATATTTACTTTCGGTATCTTATTAATTAAGTCGATAACCTTGTTTAATTTTTCAATATATCCATTTAGTACAGATATACCTAAAGACTTAATACCATTCCAAGCCTCTGAAAATCCTTCTTTAATACCTGCTCCAACTTCCTTCATTTTATCCCATAATGCTTGCCCTTTTGCTTTTACAGTATCCCAATTTTTGTAAAGCAAAATCCCAGCCACAACTACTGCCCCAATTGCAAGTGCAATCCAAGTAAGAGGTGATATTGCCATTGTTCCATTCAATAATGCTTGTGCAACTTTCATAGCACTAGTTGCTAATTCCCATGCTTTCATTACTGAGGTAAGCACTTTAATTGTTCCATAAAATGCTACAAATCCTGCAACGACAGGAAGGATTACATTGGAAATTGTACCCCAATTATCTTTAAAGAAATTGTATGTGGTTTTTGCTCCATTCCAAACATCTGTCAGTACTGTAACAGTTTTATTGAATCCAGTTGTTACTTTTTGTGTGATTTTATCAATAGTCCCATCACTTTGCCATTTCTCAAATCTATCTGCTAATTGTTTTACCTTTGTTTTTGTCTTGTCTAGCATACTACCTTGTTTGATTGTGCCATCACTAGTCATACCGACAATTGTTGCAAGTGCCGATTTAGTTACGCCTGTTATTGTTGACCATAAACCTCTTGTGGTGCCTGATAGTTTATCCATCCCACCCTTATACCGATCCTCCATTATCTTAACAAGAGCCTCGTTGAATTTTTCTTGGTCAACAATTTGTCCTTTGTTGTTCACAACCTCTTGATTCCTAAACATTTCGCCTGCTTTTTTAGTAATCATAGCTTTAGTGACTCCAAATTCCTTCATACGTTCAAGTTCCCCAGTTTGAGCATCTATCATTGCTTCTACCGCTTGGTCAACTGGTTTATTTGTTGACGCTGCCATATCACCAAGTAACGGAAGCCATTTCTTAGCACTCATGCCCATCATCTCTAGTTTAGATGCACCTTCAACAAGTGGTGCCGCTTCGAAGGGAGTTTTATTTGCTAAGTCTACTGCCCATTTCATTATGTCCCCGGCTTTTTTACTGTCCTTGGTTGCAGTTTCCAATTGAATCCTAAAACCTTCTAAATCCATTGCTTCACTAAATCCAGTTTTAATAGCCAATCCTGCGGTCATACCTGCAAATGCACCTGCAATTGTAGCACTGTGCTTAACAATGTTTGTAGCAGTAGTAGCAACACTACTACCGAATTTACCAATGTCATTTTTAGCATGTTTAACTTGTCGTTGATATGTCTTGACCGAATCTGTTGCTTTCTGCATAGGCTTAGAAAATCTATCACGTAAACTTAATATTGTTGCAATCGTTCTTGATGCCATTCACTTCTCACCTACCTTTATAGGCAAAATAAAAAGTGACTAGATTGAACCTAGCCACCTCCTAATGCTTTTAACTTCATTTCATCGTATTTAACTGTTAATTCACGATTGTAAATCATGGATTCAATATAAAATTCCTTCTCTAATTCAGATAAATTCAACAATGAATCTAATGAATGTCCTCTGTCGAGGTAATAAGCAATCCAGTATAATTCTCCACCTTCATCCTTACTACCTCTAATTAGTTTTTTACTTCATCCTTGATATTTGTACCATCAAATTCACTAATCAACTTTTCTGCAATTTCAATTGTGATTTGGATTCCAAATACTTCCTCAACGGAATCGAATGGATCGACAATCTCCAATGCCTCATGTAGTTCTTTTTTTTGTAAAAATGGACATGTAGCATAGACAATTTCTTTACTTGCTTCGAACATCTTGGCAAAGTCTTGTCCTACTGCATTACCTTCTTTGTCCACTGTTACCGCATTAGATATACCATTGATATACTCTAAAATTTGATTGTTAGTTGGTCTGTTAAATGTAACACTACCAAATTCTTCATCAATATAAATATCAGCTACTAATTTCTTATTTGATTTTTTCGCTTGTGCCTTGGTAACAAACTCATCAAATGTGATTTTATTTGATTTTTTAGCCATTGATTATTCTCCCCTATGCAGTTTGTAATACTTCAAAATCCTCAGCCTTAAAGGGCAACTCTGTTTCTGTAACTGTACGTTCTTCGAACTTGCTCAACATTACC
>JAENZK010000067.1 GCA_016841285.1 Guptibacillus hwajinpoensis
TCGCTGTTCCATCTTGATCAAGTTCCTCGAGATCTTCTGAATCAATGAGAACAGCCTGATCTGCGCCCATAGCTAATGCCGTACGAAGTTCTTTTTCTGAATCTTGTGAACCTACCGTTACAACTGTTACTTCTCCACCATGCTCAGCACGAAGTTGAATCGCTTCTTCAATTGCGTATTCATCATAGGGATTGATAATAAATTCAACACCGCTGTCGTCAATTCCACCATTTTTAAGCACGATTTTTTCTTCTGTATCAAAAGTGCGTTTCATTAACACGAAAATGTTCATTTTCTATCCTCCACTTCCCTCTAGTCTTTAAGGATCTCTTTTGCAATAACAACTCTTTGAATTTGGTTTGTACCTTCATAAATTTGCTGAATTTTCGCGTCACGGAAATACTTTTCAACAGGATATTCGCGAATAAAGCCATATCCACCATGAATTTGGACTGCATCCGTGGCAACCTTCATCGCTGTATCCGATGCAAAGCACTTTGCAAATGAGGCGTTCGTAATGGAAGGTGTTCCCTCTTGTAATAAATAGACCGCTTTATAAACTAGTAATCTCGCAGCTTCAATATTCATAGCCATATCAGCTAGCATAAATTGAATCGCTTGGAAATTAGAAATCGTTGTTCCAAATTGCTTACGTTCTTTAGCAAACTTCACCGCTTCCTCATAGGCCCCTTGTGCTAATCCAACGGATTGGGCTCCAACCATTGGACGAGCAAATGATAGGGCATTCATAAAAATTTTAAACCCTTCGCCTTCTTCACCAATTATATTGGAAACTGGTACACGAACATTGTCAAACATGACAGAAGCAGTATTGGATGCTTTTAGGCCCATCTTCTTTTCTTTTGGACCAACAGATAACCCTTCCGTATCACGTTCCACAACGATTGCTATAAAACTATTAGGACCTTGTCCACCTTTCATTTTTGCTAGGACAACAAAGAAATGAGCATAGCTGGCATTGGTGATGAAACATTTTTCACCATTGATGACATATTCATCCCCAACTCGTTCAATGGTTGTTTTCGTTCCCATTACATCACTACCACCTTGCGGCTCAGTAAGGGCAAACGCGGCGTACTCACCACCATCGGTTAAACGGGTTAGATACTTTTTCTTTAATTCCTCGCTTCCCCCTACTAAAATCGGATAGGATGACAATGAATTCGCTTCCATTGAAGTTGAAATTCCTGCACAGCCTCTTGCTACTTCCTCAACAATTAAAGCTTGAGAGATTTTGTCAACTCCAGGACCGCCATATTCTTCAGGAATTGCTAAATTAAATAGGCCGTATTCTCTTAATTTATCAAAAATCGGCGTTGGGAATGCTTCTTCCTCATCATACATTCGTGCCACCGGCATTATTTCATTATTTACAAAATCACGAGTCATGGCCCTGATCGCTAATTGTTCATCCGAAAATTTGAAATCCATCCAATCCCCTCCTAAATCTAAATATTCCCATAGTTACATGCGCAATATTGAGTCAAAGCAAGCGGGAAGCACTTGCCGACTCAATAAAATTTCATTTTCACCATTCAATTCAAATATTTCAGAAATTTCAACTCAAAGCTGTTCTTACTTCTTCCGGTATTGATACGGCCTTCGGTCTTTCCCCGCCAAAATATGTCCATGCCCGGAGTGTATAGCCACCAGCAACTCTGACACCATTTTTGTAGAAATCGTGATTTAACTTAAAAACTTTATCATGCAAATCACTAACAGTAGATACAATTGTTACATTATCCTCAAATAGGAGTGGTGACTTAAATTCACATTTAGTATCAAGAACAGGCACTCCAACCTGTTTTTCATAAAAAAGTTTTGAAGATGGATACCCGATTTGATCTAAGAAATCATGGGTTGCTTCATCCATCCATTTGTAAAAGTTAGGGTAAAATACGATCCCTGCACCATCTGTATCGCCCCATCTTACTGTAAAAGAATACTCTGTACTTTTCATAAATTGTTATCCTCCTAATTAACTCAACTCATTATTTGTTATAATCGTAGAACCCAGCGCCAGCTTTTTGTCCTACACGTCCTGCACGTACAAGCTGTTTAAGTAGTAATGGCGGTGCAAAACGATTATCATTAAATTCCTGTTTAAAATATTCCATTACATGAAGGCCAATGTCAACCCCAGCGTAATCTTGTAACGTGAATGGTCCCATTGGATAGTTCAATCCCAGTGTTACAGCCTTATCAATATCTTCGGTAGTAGCAACGCCTTCCTCTAATAGTTTAATAGCTTCAATGAATTGAGGAATCATAATCCGGTTTACAATAAAGCCTGGAACATCCTTCTTCACTTCAATCGGTTCTTTTGTTAACGCCTTTGATAAAGCCTTTAACTCTTCCACCGTTTCATCACTAGTTTCATAGCCGCGTACAACTTCGACTAATTTCATTAATTGAGCCGGATTGAAAAAGTGCATTCCCGCTACACGATCAGGACGCTTAGTGGCAGAAGCAATCACTGTAATAGACATAGATGATGTATTCGTCGCCAGAATAACATTTTCCTTCACAATTTCATCCAACTGAGAGAATACTTCCTTTTTTAATTCTAGGTCTTCAATAACTGCTTCAATAACAACGTCAGCTTCAACCATATCATTTAAGTTAGTTGTTGGCTTAATTCTGTCAAGTGTTTGTTGTTTTTGCTCTTCTGTCATCTTCCCTCTTGCAACACTTTTTTCCATAAATTTATCCATTCTATTTAATGCGTTTTGCAGATATTTTTCATCAATATCTCGTAAAATAACATTAAATCCATTCATAGCAGCTAAATTAGCAATGCCAGTTCCCATTGATCCTGCACCAACGACACCAATTGTTTTAATATTCATTATTAAATCTCCCCCTAAATTTCATCTTTAAAGAAATTATATAAAATACAAATATGTAATTATATATACAAACTATAGGAAAGTAACATTGATTATTCCTTATTTTTACGGAATACAACTACATAAAAAAAATCCCCCAAAATGAAGGATTTATCGAAGTAATGGTTTAAGTGTTTCTTTTAACTCTTTTTCTAATGCTATTTTTTTAATTTTCCCGCTGGCCGTTACAGGTAGCTTTTCAACAAAAATAAAGTGGTCTGGTATTTTGAAATCGGCTACTTTATCAGCAAGATAAGCCTTCATTGAGTGTTGGTCCTCAGTTTTTCCTGGTTTTAAGCGAATCGCAGCACAGGTGATTTCACCCAGTACCGTATCAGGCAAGCCAACAATCGCTACTTCTAAAACGCTTTCATTTTTGTATAAAACTTCTTCAACTTCACGTGGATAAATGTTAAACCCACCACGGATTATCATTTCTTTTTTACGTCCAATAATTCGAAGGTACCCTTTTTCATCTAATGTTCCTAGATCCCCTGTATAATACCATCCACCTTGATCTAAGGCTTCAGCTGTTTTTTCAGGACTATTATAATAGCCTTTCATGATCCCAAATGATTTAGCAGCAATTTCACCTACTACACCAGGTGGTAGTTCTACGCGGTTATTATCAACGATTTTCACTTCCGCACCAGGTGCTGCTTTTCCTACTGTTTCGGAGCGTAAAAAATCATCATCTTCAAAACCTGTAATCGTAAGTGTGGTTGAGGACTCTGTCATCCCGTAAGAGACTACGATGTCACATCCCATAACGTTTCTAATTTTACGTACAATTTCTTCTGGACAAGGAGCAGCAGCGATAATGCCAGTGCGTAAGGAAGATAAGTCAAATTGCTTAAAGGATGGATGGTTTAATTCTAAAATAAACATGGTTGGGACACCGTGATGGACAGAAATTTTCTCTTGTTCTATTAATGTTAGGGCCTTTTCGGCTTTATACTCTTCCATGAAGACCATTTTCCCGCCTACTACAATCGCAGTAAGTATTGCAGGGATCATTCCGAAACAGTGAAAAACAGGAACGGCAATTAAGAAAACATCATTACTTGTACAATCCATACATTCAGCAGAAACAGTGGCAGTATGAACAAAATTTTTATGGGTTAACATCGCTCCTTTGGGATGGCCTGTTGTTCCTGAAGTATATAAAATGGAAAAAACATCTTCATTGGAGTCAATTTCAACATGGGGTGGTTCTGACTTTTTACCCAATTCCAATAACTCTTCATATGAAGTACAGTCTGAGTCTTTGAAACGCACGGTAAAAATATGTTGGAAATTCCCTGATTTATTTAAAAGTGGCTTCAAGAATGCAAAATGCCCGTACTCTTCGGTCAGAAAAATTGCTTTGGCCCCGGAATTTTCGAGAATATACTGGAGCTCCTCTTTCATATACCTGGTATTACAAGGAACAAGAATGGCACCAATCTGTGCCAAGCCAAAGTAAATTGTAACAAACTCATGCCAGTTTGGGAGACAAACAAGAACCCTGTCTCCTTTGGTAATGCCCTTTGAAGCTAAAGCCGACGCCATGAACTGCACACTTTGATATAATTCTTTATAGGTTACACGTTTATAACCATCATAAATAACTTCCTTATTAGGACTTTGAAGGTAAGCCTGTTCTAATACTTGAGGTACTGAAAGCTGATATTTCATTTCATCGTTCCTCCTTTATTATTGGGACAGAGTGTCGGGTTCTCCGGTCCTTTTGGGACAGAGTGTCGGGAACTCCGGCCGAACTCAGTCCCACCATATTATTTGTTATTTTCCTGAAAAAACGGGTTTACGTTTTTCTACAAATGCTTGCATCCCTTCTTTACGATCTTCACTTGAAAATGCATTTCCGAAACAAGTCGTTTCGATGATAAGACCGGATTCAACATCTACATTACTGCCTGTATTGACAGCAAGTTTTAACATTTGAAGAGCTACAGCCGATTTTTGCGCAAGCCTTCCAGCCCATTCTTTTGCCGTACTTACTACTTCCTCTGCCGGTACAACTTTGTTTACAATTTGAAGATTTAAAGCCCGCTTCGCATCAAACATATCACCGAAGTATAATAATTCTTTAGCAATTCCTTGGCCCACAATCTTTTGTAATCGTTGTGTTCCGCCACCACCAGGAATAATGCCAAGACCTACCTCAGGAAAGGCGAATTTTGCTTTTTCAGAACAAATCCGCAGATCACATGCTAAAGCTAATTCTAAGCCCCCGCCAAGAGCTAGACCATTGATCGCTGCAATCACTGGTTTGGAAGCGTTTTCGATTTTAGAAAAAACAGCTCTAGAAACCTTATTCATTTTCATCATTCCACTAAGATCAAGGTCGGCCATCTCCGTAATATCGGCCCCAGCTACAAAGGCTTTTTCACCGCTTCCAGTAATAACGATGGCATTTACCGCATCATCCATATCCAACTCATCGAAAATCAAACTTAATTCTTTAAAAACCTGCGTACTTAATGGATTTACCGGTGGTCTATTAATGGTTACCACCGCGACCTTATTTTCAATTTCATAATTTAAAAACTCGTAATTCATATTGAAACTGCTCCCTCCTACGAATCGTTTTATAATATTCTGTAAATTAATTATAAAATATCAACCTTTGCTATTACACATACAAGGTATAGGAAATTTACTGTCGATGCTTCCTATATTTTTACTAGAAAGCTAGAAAAAAAACACCAATTTGGTGTTTTTCAAGATTCCGCACTATAGAATAAATCATATAATCGATAAGCCAGCATGATATTAAATCGATGATCCGGGTCATTTAAATCAATTTCAAGTAGACTTTCAATTCTTTCGATTCGATAAAGAAGAGAGCTTCTATGGATGAATAGATCGTTAGATGTCTTCGAAAGATTGCCATGATTGTTTAAAAAGACCCTCAATGTAAGAAATAAATCAGCATTCTTTTCTTTTGAATATTTCAATAATGGATCAATATATTTACTTGTAAACAGATTGGTAACGGAAGAACTTTTTAATTCATGTAATAAGGCATACCCACCTAATTCATCAAACAAAGCAAAACTAGTGTCTCTAAATCTATTGTTTACGACGTTTAAGGTCTGTAATGCCTGTTGGTAGCTGCTATAATAATCCTCAAGCTTTTTCGTTATTCCACCTATTCCCATAAACACATGATTATGAATATTCTCTTCCTTGACCCACTTTTTAACTCTGTCATAAAAGCTTGACCAAAATACCTTAGGCTTGTTCATTTCTTTTGAGATTGGAACAATTAGTATATATTCATCCTTCTTATTCGCTACCTGAATATCCTGGTCGTGCATCGTTATTCGTTTCTTCAACCGTTCCCAAAGGATTGATTTTCGGGCTTCTTTTTCGAGAATATTTTCGTCGGTTGCCTCATCTTTTTCAAGTAAAGGCGATAAAACAGCAACACGATGATGATCAAATAAATTCCAATTAAACAAATTGGCATACTGTATTACACTATCAGGCTCTTTAATGCTTTTTACTAAAATTTTATTGATAAAGCTATCCTTAACTTGCTCCTTCGCATCTAATATTAGTTTTTGTTTTACAAATTGTGAGGAGTAAATATTTATCACAAGATCGATACCGATTTGATCAAATTCATCAATACCCTCTTTGTCTTTTTCAATCGCTAAATATCCTAATAAATCAATCCCATCATTGATCGGCCAAACGATAATTTTCGAATCCTCATTATTTTCTAATTGGAGCCAGCCACCACTTCTACTCGTTCCAACGATTTCAACGGTTGCCTTTTCAAATAGTTCGGAGAGGTCGTCCATTTTTGATCCCTGTAAATGATAGGAAATTGGTCTAATGAAACGATCAAACAAGATCACATTTTTACCAAAATATTGACTAACAATCTTCGTAATTCCATCAAAGCTTTTTGGTTTGACAGTTTCTTTGACTAGCATTTGCTGGTACTCCAATAAAGAATGCAATCTTGTTTTATGATTTTTTTCTTCATTATAAAGCTTTGCGTTTTCAAGCATGGAAGCTACATGGTTTGCAAGCAGTTCAAGTAGCTCCAAATCCTCTTCAGAAAATTTCCCTTTCACTTTTTGTTCAACGTGTAAAACACCGATCGTTTTTAAATCAACGACCAAGGGAACGGTTAACTCCGGCCCCCCAGCCTTTTCTATGTACGGAAAGTAATCATTCAAAACATAATTATTAATATTAATTTTCTCGGTTGCACTCATTTCCCCATAGGAGGGCGGCTGATAATTAAAACTGTTATCATGCTCATTATATAAATAAATGCAGGCAAACTTTGAATTCGTCCCTTTTCCAGCCCGATCAACCACCTTCTCTACAACCTTTTCAAGTGATGAGTTAAGAGAAAGATTTCGGCTAATCCACTCCACATCGAGAATTTTCCGTTTTTCAGATTCCTTTTTACCGGCTAACCTTATCGCTGTGGCCACATCTTTGCCAAACTCAATAAACATGGTATCCATTTCCTTAATTAATCGGATATTATTTTTAAACCCGATAATACAAAAACCAAAGCTGGTTCCTTCCTCGATTAATGGGACAGTAAACCATGTGTTCATCTCTTCTTTTTTTAGCACCTCAATAAAAGCACATCGATCATTTTCGTTGACCATATCTTCAAAGGTTAATGGAATGTAAAAAAGATTGCTGGAACAATCACCTACATTTAGGGGTAAAGACTCTATAAAAAGAACCTCATCACCGCTATTTGCTTTAGAAACTAGCAAGTCTTCCTCTCTCATAATAATACCTACAAAGTCACACTGAAATTCAGAACGGAAGGAATCAATTAAGTATTGCAATGTTTCCCCTTCAGTATCAAACTTTACTAGTTTCCGAGCCGTCATTCTTAAATGGTTTTCAACCTTTTTCATTAATTTTTCGCGCTTGTCACTTTGCATTCGGGAACCTCTCCCTATAAAAGAATCTTAGTTCGACAAATGATCGCACTAAGATTCGGAATTTTGTAATTATTTAAAGTATTACACTTTTAATATGACTTTGCAAATCTATTTTTCTTATCTTCCCCGTTGCAGTCCTTGGAAAGTGGTCTATAATCATAATTTTGTCTGGAATCTTATAGTCTTCCATCTTATTTTTTATAAAATCTTTTAGTTCTTCCTCAGAATTTTTCGATCCCCGTCGCAGGCGGAGACAGGCACAGGTGATTTCACCAAGTGCTATATCCGTAATACCGATTATTGCGGCTTCGGCCACATTGGGATGGGTGAGAAAAATCCCTTCAATTTCTTGTGGATATATTTTATACTCACCTTTTACGATCACTTCCTTTTTTCTTCCTACGATTCGAACATACCCTTCTTCGTCCATACTAGCTAGGTCGCCTGTATAAAACCAGCCATCTCCGTCGGTAGTTTCTTTGGTTTTTTCAGGCATAGCATAATATCCTTTCATAAGTCAAAAGCTACGGCAAATTAATTCTCCAACTTTACCCTTTCCTACCGCATTCCCAAAATCATCAACGATTTCAATTTCAACTCCTGGAAGGGGCTTGCCAACCGTTTCAGACCGTAATGTATCATCGTCCTCAAATTCGGTAAGTGTTAAAGTTGGGGACGTTTCTGTTAACCCATATCCTACCAAAATGTTACAGTTCATCTCAGTCCTTATTCGATGGATGATATCAACCGGACAGGATGAGCCGCCAATCTCCCCTGTTCTTAGTGAAGTTACATTATACGAAGAAAATGATGGATGATTTAACTCCAAGATAAACATAGTTGGGATACCCGGGTGTACGGTCACATTTTCAGTTTCTATTAGTGATAAAGCGAGTTCAGGTTTATATTTTTCCATTAAAATTAACGAAGCATTTGATGCAATCGCACGGAACAAAAAGTTAATGCCCATCGCATGATATAACGGCATTGACATTAAAAAGACATCTTCGCTATTGCACTTCATCCAATCTGCGGCAACAATCGCGGTTTGGACGATATTTTTATGGGTAAGCATAGCACCTTTTGGCTTTCCTGATGTTCCTGAGGTATAAAGTATTGTATAAATGTCCTGGTTAGGATCAATCTCTATTTCATGTATATCTTCTTGTTCCCCACTTTGAATCAGTTTTTGATAACTAATCGTATTTTCCTTTTCAAAACGAACAGAAAAGAGATATTCCAAGGAACTCAGGGAACCTTTTATTTTCGTAAATTGTTCATACTGATTTACCCGATCCAATTCCTCCGGAAGAAACATTGCTTTTGCTCCTGAATTTCGAAGGATATATTCGGCCTCAGCCATTCGAAAGCGATAATTAAATGGCACAAGAACCGCACCGATTTTCGCCAATGCAAAGTAAATCACAACTGTTTCATACCAATTTGGCAATCCTACGGCAACACGGTCGCCTTCTCTAATACCTAGCTTTACTAATCCAGAAGCTAAATGATCAACTTCTTTCCTCAACTCTTCATAGGTCATTCTCTTTTTTCCATCAACAATAACTTCTTTATCTGGACGGGAAGATGCTGCGGCATGTAAAAGTTGATTCACCGATAAATTATATCGTGATTTCATCAATGCTGTTCTTGATCCTTCTATAATGTCACCATCATTTCGTTTCATATGCTCCACTCCTCATCCGATTTATCATTATTATAAACGTATGGAATTCGATAATTTATACGTAAAATGTAGGATTATCGTTGGATTTATTTATACAAAATGACGGTAACTTCCCTTAATTTTTCAAAAAAAGAAGAACTGGGACACCCTCCCAGTTCTGCTAGTATCGTAATCTTTAAGATTTGTTGTCATATTCAGAAATATAAAATTCATAATCAGACATTAAGTGTTCTTTCATTAACTGATCAAATTGAAAACGTTGCAGATATACCCCACCCGCTTTTTATCATTTCGTGCTATTTAATAATGAAGCGCAGCATTGCTTAAACTTTTTACCACTACCACAAATACACCTTTCGTTTCTCTTGGGAATTTTCAAGCCGGCTTCCACATGTTCTTTTAACCAGCGTTTTTTTACGTTACATGCAACATTCTCCATACGTTCATGGGCATATTCATAAAACCGCATGTAACTGCGACAAAAATAATCGGGTGAAGACTGGCTATGATCGTCATTCCACTTCCGATTTCTTGGGCATCCACCATAGCATAAGTTCAGATATTTACAGCTTTTACATTTGTCAGCCAAGGTTGGTTTCATATTTAAGAATTGCTTCAAATTTGGGCTGCTTAAGATTTCTGTTAAACTATTCACCCCTATATTTCCTAGTTTGTAAGAATCATTGATATAAAAATCGCACGGGAAGGCATCACCATTTTGTTCAAATATTAATGTGATCGGACAGCTTTGTCGATGAATACAGGCTTGGGCTTCTGTATGTAGATAGACATTTAGCATATTATCGAAAAACCGAATGGAAGTGGTAGGGTTCCCGTCATTATACCAGACATCAAAAACATCACATAAAAACTGCCCATACTGTTCGGGTGTAATTACATAATGACCAGGTTGACTAGGATCTTGCGAACGAAAATCCATGCAAGGAATAAATTGAATGTGCGAAAAACCTTCTTGTTCATAAAATGGCATCAATTCTTTAGCTTTTCCAACATTATCTTCATGAACTACTGTAAGAATATTAAAATCAACCTGATGGGCGCGTAAATGATTAATTCCTCTCATAACCCGATCATAACTACCCATACCATGTCCTGTTACACGCCGTTGGTCATTAATTTCTTTCGGGCCGTCCAGACTTACTCCAATTAGAAAATTATACTTCTTAAAAAAACTTGCCCATTCCTCGTCTATTAAAGTGGCATTCGTTTGTAAGGCATTTGATATAATTGTATTTTTGGGTGCATATTTTGCCTGTAAGCGAACAACCTCTTCGAAAAAATCAAGGCCCGCAAGCAAAGGTTCCCCTCCCTGCCAAGCAAACGAAACTCCACCCTTTGATATTTCCATATATTCTCTTATAAACTTTTCCAATATTTCAGATTCAATTCTATTAATGGTTTTAGGTTGTCCACCACAAGTGCTGTAATAGCAATAATCACAAGCTAAATTACATGCTTCAGAAACGGTCTTCCACATTACACCGATATGTCCGTGATTCCCTGGTATAAAACATGATTCAGACATAACATCCCCCTATTAAGCTTGGATTTTAAAATTTATGATTCCTAGTTTAATGTCAATTTACCATTTAAAATTTTATTTTTCAAATAATTCAGACTATGAAGAGTGGATAAAATCTAAAAAGTCTGATAATGCCGTTGTATTAAAACGTTTTGGCTTTTTTACAAGCCATAAATTTCTTTTAATATTTACTCCCTCAATATACACTTCCCGGAGGTCACCTTGATCCAATTCTTTAGCAACAGTTAGTCTAGGGAGGATACTAATACCAAGTCCTGCCTCAACAGCACTTTTAATGGCTTGGGTACTCCCAAGTTCCATATAACTATCAATTCTAGTTAGTACACCTTGCTCTCTTAACATATTTTCTACAATAAGCCGTGTACCAGAAATGGATTCTCGCCAAATCATTCTTTCGTTTGTCAATTCTGAAATATCGATGCTTCTTCCCCACTCGTGATCAGGAGGGCATACAAGGATTAATTCATCCTCAGCAAATTCCTCGATAATAAAATCCTTATTATCTACAATCCCTTCCACTAAAGCCAAATCAATAATTTCGTTTGTTAAGTCCTCTAATATGCCTGGTGTATTTTTAATAGTCAATGTGACCTTTATTTCTGGATTATGCTTTTTAAACTTCCCAAGTAAGCTTGGGAGCAAAAACTCACCGATCGTAAAAGTAGCACCCACACTTAGTTTTGCATCTTTTTCACCTTTTAACTGTTGAATAATTTCCTTTGATCGATTAAATTCACTTACAATAGATTTGGCATAAGGATACAATAGCCGACCTGTTTCTGTTACTTTCAGTTTTCCATCTACCCTATCGAATAATAAAGCACCATAATAGTTCTCAAGTTGGTGTATTTGTCTTGATACAGCAGGCTGTGTTACAAAGTTTAGTCTTGCTGCTTGACTTATACTCCCTTCATCTACTACTAAGCAAAACATTTTAAGGTTTTCTATATTCACTGAAAAGACCCCCACACTTTGAAAAACATCTTATCTAAAAATCACATACTACCTTATACATTCTCTAAGAAACACTATAACCCTGCAAAGGTATAACGATTTGTTATACCTTATGATTAAGTTGCATTTTACCCCATCTCCTTATTTTGCTAATGTAGTAAGTAACTTGAAATGATCGCTGTAGGGGGGAAAAGTGTGACACAAGAGTGGAAAAAATTATTTCAAATCTTTTGGACTTTTTTTAAAATGGGGCCGGTAACTTTTGGAGGCGGCTATGCCATGATTCCCATGATTGAAAGAGAAATCGTAATTAAACGCAAATGGTTAAATAATAAGGATATTACAGATGTACTTGTAATTGCACAGTCCACACCTGGTGCTATTGCCATCAACTCTGCTATTTTTGTAGGGTATCGTATTGCTGATATAAAAGGCGCCATTATGGGTCTCTTAGGAATTTTACTACCAACTTTCACTATAGTTATACTTCTAAATATTACCTATATTTTTGTCCAAGAAAACCCAATCATAACTGCTGCCTTGCAGGGGGCCAGTGCTGCAGTAGTAGCGCTTATAACCTACGCAGGAATAAAAATTGCTAAAACTGCTGTTTATGATAAAACAACACTATCAATAGTTGGGATTACAGTCGTCACATTGTTTTTATTACATTTTAACCCAGTTGTAAATATTGTTTCAGGAATAGGTCTCGGAATTTTAATTATTAAAATAAAAGGTGTTATGGGAATTAAAATACGTTTAGAAAAAGAAGAAAATAGAAACATAGTTAGTTAGATTTGGTTATTTTTAAAGGAGGGCCCTTATGCTGCTTAATTTGTTTTGGACATTTCTAATGATCGGATTTATATCATTCGGAGGCGGCTATGCCATAATTCCTGTAATAGAAATTCAAGTAACCAAACACGGTTGGATGACAACAAATGAGTTTACGGATATAGTTGCATTAGCTGGTATGTCACCGGGGCCGATAGCAACCAATAGCGCCATTTTTGTCGGCTATCATACTGCTGGAATTTCTGGAGCAATTTTTTCAGCTTTAGGAATGGTTTTACCATCATTGTTAATTATCCTATTAATTGCAGGCGTCTTTCATAAAGTGCATGAAAACTATTTTGTTAAATCTGCCTTTTATGGACTCCGTCCAATCATTACAGGGCTAATTGTCTATGCTGCCATTAGTTTTGCTATTTCAAACGAAATCATTGCTCCCTTATCGGTACATACACTTAGTCTATTATTAATTTTTGGCTTGTCACTATTTGCATTAATTCGTTTAAAGATGCATCCGATCCTTGTTATCTTTCTTTCTGGTATTTTAGGTATAGTGTTTTATTCATAAGGAGATTTAAAAATGCAGTACACAGAAAAGACATTATTGAAAGATGGACAATCCAGGTAAAAAAATAAGCCACTTTCTGAATGAATCTTCAAAAAGTGGCTTATCAATGGTAAATGGTGTATTTAGTTCTGCTAATATGAGTTCCCCCTCTATTACAAAGCATCTACATATTGTACATCATCAAAGTATTGAACTTCCTTCAATTCAATCTTTAGTGGGATATGGGTGTCTTTTACATAGTCATTCGCAATTTTTTGGACTTTAGTAAAAGCATCGTACATTCCATCCGCTTCTACCTTTTGTTCACATAAACAATCTGCTTGAGGTTTCTTCGGATCTAAAAATAAAAATACATATTTCTTCATGGACTTTCCCTCCTTTCCAAGATTTTTGTGAAACCATTCACAATTCACATTAAAAAAGAACTGCTGCTTAGCTTCGGTGCTTATCTCTCTTGTACATTTTTTCACATATTATTTCATTCAATAGCAATTACCTTTGTAAGCGCTATCTTTATTATACATCATTTTATTATTTTGTCTAGGGCTATTTTGTGAATAAATTCACATTGCTTGTCCAAGTTTGATCGGACCTTCAATTCCTTATAAAAAGCCCACGCAGAGTGAGCTTTTTCTTTAACCATTTAATCCAATTTAGAAATTCCATTGATCATTTGTTCATAACTTAATGTACCGGTATATTTGTCGCCGATTTTACCTTCACTATCAATAAAATAACTTGTTGGTAAGGCAATAACTTGATAGGTTTTGCTTACTTCACCTTTTTCATCTAAAACAACTGGGAAAGTTAATCCTAATTCTTGAATGAATTCTGCCGGACTCTCTTTACTTTTTTCAGTTTGGGTAGCATTGACTGCCAAAATTACTAAATCTTCACGTCCTTCTTTGTGAAGTTCCTCCATATCTGGCATTTCCGCACGACATGGTCCACACCAGGAAGCCCAGAAGTTTAATAAAACCTTTTTACCACGGAAATCCGATAATTTTACCTTGTCCCCATTTAAAGTTACCAATTCAAAATCTGGAGCAAGATTTCCTTTTTCCAATCCTTCTATTGCTATATTTTCTGTGAAGGCAGTGGAATAAACTGTATAGCCAATCAACCCGATAAAAACAATAAGTGCAATGACCTTCTTCATTGTTTCCTTCCTTTCCTGCTGCTTGATATCCTTATATAAATATAGCAAAAACAACGTGGCTAAAACTAATAATTTAATAAATGATGGGAGAATATCATATCCGGTTAATAGCAAGATCAAATAAAAACTTATGAAAAAACTAAAACTCCCAACAATTATAACATCAATGATAGACTTCTTGTTAGTATTCCTTAGTTTAAAAAACAAAAATATAACAGTAATAATAGTGGCTGCCATTGCACCACTTTTACCGCCTGTAAAAAACAAAATGGTTTGCGGGTTTGATATGGCTTTTTCAAAATTAAAAATAAGGTAACTAAATTTCCAAACGAAAATCCAAAGGATCGCACCATTCGTTAGCTGGTTCAAAACAATTTCACGCAAAGGGAGGTTCAAACGCAAACGATACCTCATCATTACATAGGCTAGAAATCCAGAAATAAATATAAACAAATAATAGTATTTAATTAAAAATGGTCCAAGTTTGATAGCGTCATTTAACAAGACCTCACCCCTTCGTTAAAAATACCCTATCTAGTATATATAATAACAAAAAAGGTGCCGTAATGCCAATTGGCAATACAGCACCTTTATATTTGCCTACGCTATTATTATTTTGCTAATTTTTCGCGTAAAACCATTTGTAAGATACCGCCGTGACGGTAGTAGTCGATTTCAACTTCTGAGTCGAAACGAGCAAGTGCTTCGAATTCTACTTTAGAACCATCTTCTTTAGTAGCTGTAACTTTTAAGAAGTCACGTGGCTTGATGTTTTCATCAAGTTGAATATCAATAGTTTCTTTTCCTGTTAAACCAAGTGTTTCGTAACTTTCTCCATCTTTAAATTGTAGAGGAAGTACGCCCATATATACAAGGTTTGAACGGTGGATACGCTCATAGCTTTCAGCGATTACAGCTTTAATTCCAAGTAGGAATGTACCTTTTGCTGCCCAGTCACGAGAAGATCCCATTCCATAATCCTTACCAGCAAGGATTACTAAGCCTGTTCCATCTTCCTTGTACTTCATAGCTGCATCGTAGATAGACATAACTTCGCCTGTTGGCCAATAAGTAGTCCAACCGCCTTCAGTACCTGGTGCAACTTGGTTACGGATACGGATGTTTGCAAATGTACCTCTTGTCATAACACGGTCGTTACCACGACGAGAACCGTATGAGTTGAAGTCACGTGGGCTTACACCCTTCTCTTGTAGATATCTACCTGCAGGAGCATCTTTAGCGATTGAACCAGCTGGTGAAATGTGGTCAGTTGTTACTGAATCACCGAATTTACCAACTACACGCATTCCAGTTACTGGCTTGATTTCTCTTAGCTCTTTTGTTAATCCTTCAAAGAATGGAGGATTTTGGATGTAAGTTGAGTCTTCATCCCAATTATATAAAGCATCATCTGGAGATTCGATTTGATTCCAGCGTGAATTGCTCTTGAATACTTCAGCATACTCTGCACGGAATAATTCAGGTGTAACAGTTTTCTCAACAACAGCTTGGATTTCTTCATAAGAAGGCCAAATATCAGCAAACTTAACATCGTTACCATCTTTATCTTTTCCAAGAGAGTCATTGCGAAGGTCAACATCAACAGTTCCTGCTAGAGAGTAAGCAACTACTAATGGTGGTGATGCTAAGTAGTTAGCTTTTACTAGTGGATGGATACGGCCTTCAAAGTTACGGTTACCTGAAAGTACAGCAGTTACAGTAAGGTCATTGTCAGCAATAGCCTTTTCGATTTCAGGTGCTAATGGACCTGAGTTACCAATACATGTAGTACAACCATAACCAACAATGTTATAGCCAAGTTGCTCTAAGTATGGAAGAAGACCAGAATTTTGTAGGTATCCTGTTACAACCTTAGATCCTGGAGCTAAAGAAGTTTTAACGTAATCAGGTACTGTTAATCCTTTTTCAACAGCTTTCTTCGCAACTAAACCAGCAGCAACTAGTACGTATGGGTTAGATGTATTTGTACAGCTTGTAATTGCAGCGATTGCAATTGCACCTGTTTTCATAGTAGTTTCTGTACCGTCAGCAAGCTTGACAGTTACTTCTTTGTTGAACTCTTCTTCTGTTAAGCCAAGACCTTGTGTTCCTTGTGGTGCAACAACAGCTTTTTTGAACTGCTCTTGCATTTTTGTTAATGGAATTAAGTCTTGTGGACGCTTAGGACCAGAAAGGTTTGGTTCAATATCAGAAAGATTTACTTCAACAACGCTTGTATAAGTTGGATCTTCTGATTCACCAGCTACATAGAATAATCCATTTGCACGGCAATATGCTTCAACAAGGTTGATTTGCTCTTCAGAGCGACCAGTTAAACGTAAGTA
>JAENZK010000068.1 GCA_016841285.1 Guptibacillus hwajinpoensis
ATGATTTGTTTCAGCTATTAATCGTACATCGACCTTCTTTGGATATAATCCGCCTACGGCCTCAATTTCTTTTTCTTGAAGAACTCTTAAAAGTTTAACCTGCATATGCTGGGGCATATCCCCAATTTCATCAAGAAAGATTGTCCCTCCATCAGCGAGTTGAAATTTACCTGGTTTTCCCCCTTTTTTTGCCCCTGTAAATGCTCCTTCTTCATAACCAAAAAGCTCAGATTCTAGCAATTGTTCAGGAATGGCACCGCAATTCACTTTGATAAAAGGTTTATCACTACGTTCACTATACTTGTGAATACTATGGGCAACTAATTCTTTCCCGGTCCCACTTTCTCCTCTAATTAATACTGAAATATTACCCCTTGAAATTTTTTTTATCTTTTCTTTCAGATTTATTATTTCTTCTGAAGTCCCCACAAGATCGTTCAAATCATATTTACTACTGTTCTTGAATTGTTTTTCTTCAACAAAGAAATTGTGATTTGAAAATACCTCTTTTATATGGGTGTTCATTTTTTTCCAGTCGTCCAAATCGCGAAAAATAATAGTGCCTATAGCTCCGATTATTTTTTTCTCCTGAAAGATTGGAATACGATTCGCGACAACATAATTCCCCTTTAAAAATTGCAATTCACCGATTTCTGGTTTTCCGGTTTGTACGACAATGTGCATTCTTGTATTTTCAATTACATTCGGAACATATTCACCAATAATGGTTTCTCGAGCTACATTTAAAAAATCACAATAATTTCGGCTAATATATTTTATTTTTCCATTATTGTCGACAATTATTGTTTCAAAATATGTACTATCAAATATCTTATCTAGAAAATTATGATCAAAAAATTGAGGAGTCATTTTTCTCACCTTGTTTATATTCTTAAACTATTAAAAAAGAACGATTAACAAATAAATTTTATCAAAATAGTTCTGAAAATTCAATTAAATGTCATCGGAATTATATATTTAATTTACATATTTTTAACTTTGAACAATGCCAGTGAACTGGAAAATACTATATTGTATAATGTTGACAATATTATTTATGTATTAATACATCGACTTTTTAGGGTATTTTAAACATTTATATAAACGTTTAATTTTATCTTTAAAACAAAAAATGAACACCAACTATTAATGCTAGTGCTCATTCTTTACAAGAATACTTTTTATAAATCGCTACTCGGTAGCTTTTTCCTTATCAACAGCAACCTTCCAAACCTGCTTCACTTCGCCTTTTTCATCGATATCAATAACAAAGGAACCGTTGCTATACCTGTCATTTTCACGTAAATCATTTGGATTCAAGCTTTCAATAAAGTCTTTTATCGTTTTAAAATAGACAACTTCATTTCCACTTACCGGTAGGATTCCAGCTACTTTATGTGGATGTGCCTTTAACTCTCGAAGCATTACAACACCACGCTTGGCCCTTGATGTTTTTTCAAATTCCTTTAGGTTCATCTTTTTAGCGGCCCCGCGATGTGTGATTAAAACAAAGTCCGGTTTCTCAGAGGCGTCAAATACAAAACCGCTGACAACAAAATCTCCTTCCTTTAAATTAATTCCTTTCACACCCGCTGCCCGTTGGCCAATAATATTAACCTCTTCTTCTGCAAACCATAAACCATATCCATTATGTGTTCCGATAAATACATCCTTGCTTCCATCTGTCACATAGACATCCACTACTTCGTCATCGTCTTTTACATTGATGGCGACCAATGGCTTCGAATATCGCTGTGCTTGGTACAGTGATAATTGCGAACGTTTCACCATTCCATTTTTCGTAAAGAACAGTAAAAATTCATTTTCATTGAATTCTCGAACTGGGATTGCTTTGACTAGTTCTTCGTCTTTATCAATTGGAATAATATTGGCTACGTGTTGACCGAGATCCTTCCAGCGTATATCCGGCATTTCATGAACCGGCAGATACAAATAATTCCCTTTATTCGTAAACAACAGCAATTTGTCTGTTGTATTGATTTCGAATTGACCAAGAAGATAATCGTTTTCCTTCATCCCAAATTCTTTTCCATTGGATGCGGTATACGATCTTATTGATGTCCGCTTGATGTATCCGTCTTTTGTTACCGTAACAATAACATCTTCAGAAGGAATCAATACTTCTAGATTAATAACAATCTCTTCAATTTCTGCTTCAATTTTCGTACGGCGTGGATCCGCAAAAGTCTTTTTAACCTGTAATAATTCTTTTTTAATCACAGAAAAGAGCTTTTTCTCACTAGCTAAAATGCTCGTTAATTCTTCAATTTTCTTCGATAATTCCTCGTCCTCTTTCTGCAAGGCGGTAATATCTGTATTAGTTAATCGGTAAAGCTGCAATGTTACAATCGCTTCTGCCTGTAGCTCTGTAAATTGGAATCTAGCGATTAAATTATTTTTTGCATCTCGCTTATCCTTTGATGCTCTGATTACTGAAATGACTTCATCAAGAATAGAGATCGCTTTGATTAAGCCCTCTACGATATGTTGACGTTCTTTCGCTTTATCTAACTCGAATTTCGAACGACGTGTTACCACTTCTTTTTGGTGATTAATATAAGCATCTAGCATTTGCGCGAGGCTCATTTGCTTAGGTGTGCGGTTATGAATTGCAACCATGTTAAAGCTATAGGAAATTTGCAAATCCGAATTTTTAAATAAGTAATTTAAAATACCTTCTGCATCAGCGTCTTTTTTTAATTCAATCACGATGCGGAGACCCGTACGGTCCGTTTCATCCCTGACTTCAGTCATGCCTTCAATTTTCCGGTCAATGCGGAACTCATCTATTTTTTTAACTAAGTTTGCTTTATTAATCTCGTACGGAATCTCATCAATGACAATCTGTTGTCTTCCACCGCGAAGGTCTTCAATCGAAGTACGGGAGCGCACGACAATTCTTCCTTTACCTGTCTCATAGGCTTTTTGAATTCCTTCAACCCCTTGAATAATGCCCCCTGTAGGGAAATCCGGTCCCTTAATCACTTGCATTAGGTCACTAACCGAACAAGCGGGATTATCGATTCGCATGATGACACCATCGATAACTTCGCTAAGGTTATGCGGCGGGATATCTGTTGCATAGCCGGCTGAAATACCTGTTGAACCATTCACCAATAAATTCGGATACATGGACGGTAAAACAGTTGGCTCCATTATAGAATCATCAAAGTTAGGTGTGAAATCCACCGTGTTTTTATCTATGTCCCTTAATAATTCAGAAGCTATCGCCGAAAGACGGGCCTCGGTATAACGCATCGCTGCTGGTGGATCGCCATCAACACTACCATTGTTTCCATGCATTTCAATGAGAACATTACGAACCTTCCAATCCTGACTCATCCGCACCATTGCTTCATAAACAGATGAATCACCATGGGGATGGTAGTTACCAATAACATTACCAACCGTTTTCGCAGACTTACGAAATGGCTTATCACTTGTATTTCCTTCTTGATACATCGCATACAAAATCCGTCTTTGTACAGGCTTCAAGCCGTCCCTAGCGTCAGGAAGGGCACGGTCTTGAATAATATATTTACTATAACGGCCAAAACGATCACCGATTACATCCTCTAATGGTAATTCCATTACTTTTTCAAATAAAGACGACAAACCTTATTCCCCCCGATCGATTGTCAAATTCTTGTTTTCTAATATATTTACATCATCTTCTAGTCCGAATGCAACATTGGATTCAATCCAGCGACGACGCGGCTCTACTTTATCACCCATTAAGGTTGTCACACGACGCTCCGCACGGGTGATATCTTCAATTGTTACCCGAATCAATGTTCTTGTTTCAGGGTTCATCGTTGTATCCCAAAGCTGGTCAGCATTCATCTCACCTAAACCTTTGTAACGCTGAATGATGTAGCCCTTTCCAACCTTCTTAATGGCTCCCTGTAGTTCATTTTCATCCCATGCGTATTCAATTACCTCTTTCTTCCCGGTCCCTTTACTTACTTTGTAAAGCGGTGGCAGAGCAATAAATATCTTTCCCTCTTCTATTAATGGCTTCATATAGCGATAAAAGAAGGTCAAAAGCAAGACTTGAATATGGGCCCCATCGGTATCGGCATCTGTCATGATGATGACTTTATCGTAATTAATATCACCAATTGTAAAATCAGCACCAACACCGCCGCCGATCGCATGAATCATCGTGTTGATTTCTTCGTTTTTAAAAATATCACCAAGCTTTGCTTTTTCCGTATTAATAACCTTACCGCGCAAAGGTAAGATAGCTTGGAAACGACGGTCCCGACCTTGCTTGGCAGAACCTCCCGCAGAGTCTCCCTCGACAAGATACAGTTCATTTTTCTCAGGATTGCGGGATTGAGCTGGTGTTAATTTTCCACTTAACATGGCATCTTTACGCTTTTTCTTTTTGCCATCCCTTGCTTCCTCACGGGCTTTTCTAGCCGCTTCACGGGCTTCTGCCGCTTTGATTGACTTTTTGATAAGAAGTGAACTTATGTCAGGATTTTCTTCTAAAAAATAGGCAAGCTTCTCTGACACAACCGAATCAACAACAGAACGGGCCTCACTAGTACCAAGTTTTCCTTTTGTCTGTCCTTCAAATTGCAGCTTTTCTTCGGGAATTCGAACAGAAATAATCGCAGTTAAACCTTCACGAATGTCACTACCATCAAGGTTTTTATCTTTTTCTTTAAGGATGTTCACCTTGCGAGCAAAATCGTTAAAAGCCCGCGTCATTGCGGATTTTGCGCCAACTTCATGAGTTCCTCCATCCTTTGTACGAACGTTGTTAACAAAGGACAAAATATTTTCGGAATAGCCATCATTGAATTGGAAAGCATAATCTACTTCAATTCCTTGCTGTTCCCCTTCAATCGACACTACTTCGTGTAATACATCCTTCTCTTCATTTAAAAAATCAACAAATGCTTTGATCCCGGAGTCATAACAGAATTCATCCTGGACATCATGGCGTTCATCTACAATCGTTATTTTCATACCTTTTAAGAGAAACGCTGATTCGCGTAAACGTTCACTTAAGGTGTCATAATTAAAAACAGTTGTACTAAAAATAGTCGGATCTGGCTTAAAATGAATCGTTGTTCCAGTTTCTTTCGTAGCCCCGATTTTCTCTAAAGTTGTGGAAGGATGTCCCCCATTTTCAAAGCGTTGACGGTACAGATTGCCATCACGCTTGATCGTCACAACCAACCATTCTGATAAAGCATTTACAACAGAGGCACCAACACCATGCAAACCGCCACTTGTTTTATAGCCGCCTTGTCCGAATTTACCGCCGGCATGTAGAACGGTTAGGATTACCTCTGGTGTTGGTTTTCCCATTTTATGCATCCCAGTTGGCATACCACGACCTTTATCCTCAACACTGATACTATCGTCTTTATGTATCGTTACCTTGATTAGATTTCCAAAGCCCGATAATGCTTCATCAACGGCATTATCGACAATTTCATAAACAAGATGATGTAAACCACGCATATCGGTACTTCCAATATACATGCCCGGACGCTTCCGGACAGCTTCTAACCCTTCCAGTACCTGTATCGCATCATCATTGTAGTCAAATGATTTGTTAGCCAATAGTAAATACCCCTTTCAAACAACCGTAAACAAAGTTATCTATCGTCACATTTTTAAGTTTCATCTTATCATAACATAAAGGAACATATTTTCTCATAAAAAGATGAATATCGTTCACTAAATTGCCATTATTCGTTATCAAATCTTTTGAATTTAATTGTAACGATTGAATTTAGTTATGCAACTTATCTTCTAGAGAAAAAAGAAAATCCCTGCAATTTGCAGAGATTTATTTTTATCTAGCTCTTGTCATCGCATGTTCGACCTTAATACAACGATCCATAATAACAGTCAGGCCATGCTCTTTTAAATAATTATAGGCCTCTTCATTTGCAATTCCCGACTGTGCCCAAAAGACCTCAGCCCCGATTTCAACGGCTTCCTTCGCTACAGCAGGTAAATACTCCGGTCTGCGAAAGACATTAACGATATCCACATGACCCTCTATTTCTTTTAGTGAATGGTGTGCCTTCACACCTAATACTTCATCAATAGTTGGGTTAACTGGTATTATTTCATAGCCGGCATTTTGCATCGCTTTCGAAATCATATACGAGGATTTTTCAGGATTATTAGATAAGCCAACAACAGCAATTCTCTTTTTTGATTTTAAAATTTCTCCGATCTCTTCACGGCTTGGATTTTCAATTGTCATCTTGTTCACTCCAGTCAATCGTTCTTCAATTACTTACAGAATACCAAATTACACCAACAGGATGCAAAATAACTGCCTTATTTTTGAACCGGTTCAATTTGTTGGAGGGATTGATTAATGGACTTCCATGCATTTTCATTTGCAAAGCTTCGATTCCAACTTGCTATTCCTGCTAATTGGTATTGGTGAACGAGTGTGCTCCGCTTTCGAATTGATTTGTCATTCTCTATCCATACTTTATAACGTGCCTTTTCTTTTTCATCATAGTATTCTGCGTAATCCTGTCCAGTTTTCTCATCATAAATAACAGTTAGTCCATGGTCTTTAATCCATTGATTAACATCGGCCATGTTATACGCCTTCGAAGAAACCTCGATATTTCCACCAGGTGTAGTTTGTTCCTTCCAAATCCTTGTATAGGTTGGGATTCCCAGTATTACACGTTCGTTCGGAATAACCTCTAATAATTTTTCTAGATTATTTTCAACCCAAGGAAGGCTTGCCACACTGCCGGCTACAGGTGAATTCCCCCAGTGCTCGTCATAAGCCATGACGATTAAATAATCAACGATGTGAGCAAGTTTTTCTCGATCATAGAATTGAGACCAATTCCCGCTACTCGAAATGAATGTAGTATCCATTGAGACGATAAGACCCGCTTGGTGCATTCCAACTGTTAGTTCCTTAACAAATTGGGTTACTAAATCACGGTCTTCAACATTTACATTTTCAAAATCAATATTCAGACCATCAATCTGATACATATTGGCATATTGCAAGAGCTGACGAATAATTTTTTGCCTTGTTTTATAATCCTTTAAAGCTGCATGTGTCCGTTCAGGGTCAAAGCTATTGGAAAACAAGCCCCAAACATGGTATTGCTTAGATTTTGCCCATTTTACATAATCTAAAGAAGCTAAATTGCTGACATCCCCTTCTCCATTTTTTAAAGAAAACCAAGTTGGAGATATGGCATTTAAACCTGGTATGTCTTGGATTTTAGATAGATCAGGATTTTTAGAATATACAGCTTCCCAGGTCAGATTGATCGGCCATTGTAACTTAGGCAGGTCGATTTTTTCTTCGGTTATAGGAGTGTCAGCCTTCACAACGATTGGTTGTTCAAGACTTATATTTTCTTTTTTTACATACCCACCGATTCCATTAGCTTTTCGTACAAAGAAATAGGACTGCCTATCTTTTTCAATCGTAATTTTTTCGCCATTTGAAACTTTGCTCACATAGGGAGAGAATAGGCCCATACTTTCTTTTACTCTTATGGTGGAGTCATTTGTTGTAACAGTACCCGGAAGCAAAGTTTCACCATCTTTACGAAGAATAACGGCTCCGGTTTCAGCATTATAATCCATTTCATAAGGATAAATCGTCCAAAGAGGTGTTGCTGCAACATACATTATTCCATCCTTTTGGACTAAAACCGGCATATGGATGGAAAATGGTTCTTCATTCACAAAATATTGTAATTTTTCATTAGGAAACTGAATGACTTTATCTTTTGTTGTAAAAATAATTGAATTGGATTCTTGATCATACACGATGCCACTATCAATCTTTTCTTTTAAAAAAGTTAAAGGTAAATAAAGTTCATCGTTTTCAATGAAGGCTTGTCCATTCTCATAAATTGCGTTTTCGTATATAATTGGGTTTTCTTTTTCTGAAAAGGCTACCTTCTTGTTTGCGTTAAAATATAGAAAAAGAAGGACAATACTTGATACTGTAAATAAAACCGAAAGAATAAGGCCGGTCCAAATAAACAACCTATTCTTTATGAAATGTTTACGTTTTTTTGAAAAAACGCTAATTCTAGACATTGTTTTCACCACCCCTTCTATCCTACGAGATATTAGGGGGAAAGAAAACCGTTTTTCATAGATTAAAAGAATTTGGAAAAAGTACCGAAAAAAACTTTCTTGAATGATGGATAAAGTTACATCTACTAATGCCTTTTTGGGAATATCATGTTAAAATAAAGAAATCTTATCTGAAGGAGATTTTTTGGGAATGACAGTTTTAATTGTGGTCTTAGCTTATTTGCTCGGGTCGATCCCTTTTGCTCTAATCGTTGGAAAACTCGGCTATGGCATCGACATTCGTGAACATGGAAGCGGTAATTTAGGTGGTACCAATACATTTCGGGTACTAGGAAAAAAAGCTGGCCTTATCGTGACAAGTGCCGATATTTTAAAAGGTACACTTGCCGCAAGTCTTCCGCTAATTTTTGGTCAAGGAGACGTTTTACATCCTCTATTAATTGGAATTGCAGCCGTTATTGGTCATACATATCCAATCTTTGCAAAATTTAAAGGTGGAAAAGCAGTTGCCACGTCCGCCGGTGTTTTGCTAGCATATAATCCGTTATTATTTATTATTCTTATATTCAGCTTTTTTGTCAGTTTGTTTATTTCAAAATATGTATCACTTTCATCAATGCTTGCAGGTATTATCGGTATTATTTATAGTCTTTTTACAGGCGATGTTCCATTGATTATTGTGATTAGTCTTTTAACATCTTTTGTTATTTATCGCCACCGTGCAAATATAAGCCGAATCATAAATGGAACTGAACCAAAAATAACATGGATGTCTAAAAAAAAATCGTCTTAGGGGATTTCCTTAAGGCGATTTTTTACAGTTTTCATAAAATTCAACCATGATATAATGAGAATAAATTTAAACGTAAGCTAGGAGAAGGCACTATGAAACAAAAGAAAAAATACATAACAACCTTTCTACTATTTTTCGGACTTTGTCTATTGTTTAGTTTTCACGCATTTGCCATTAATCCGATAACCGTGTATTTAAATAATAAAATCCTTACTTTTGATGTTGACCCAATGCTTGAAAATGGGACAACTTTAGTACCGATGCGAAAAATTTTTGAGTCACTTGGGGCAGAAGTTTCCTATAACGAGAAATCTCAAACGGTAGAAGCATTAAAGGATGGTAAGGAAATCAGTTTGCAGATAGGTTCAAAATATTCAATTGTCAACGGGGAGAAAAAAGCGATTAACGTTCCTGCTAAAGTTTTAAATGGACGAACCCTTGTACCTTTACGTTTTGTTAGTGAAACTTTGGGTGCTCATGTAAATTGGGATAACCAAAATAGAACGATCACAATTGAATCACCAACTAAAATAGCTGGTTTTAATGTAATAAGTATTTATTAATTTTAGTAAAAGGAGCGACAACATGCATAAATCCAAATCATGGTTTTACATGGTATTGCCAATTCTACTTCTGCTAATAATGAATGGCTTACCTCATGATACAAGCGCGGCTAATAGTACGTATACGAAATACGTCAATTCAGCTAGAGGCTATCAACTTAACTATCCTTCCGATATGAAAGTTGATGATAGTATCCAACAGATAAGAACTATAATCCAGGACGAACAAACGCAAATCGAAATCTACTATGATAACTTTTACACCACAGTCCATGATGCAAACAAATACATAAATTACAGTAATAATTTCATAGCCAATAAAAAGGATCACTTTGTTGAATACAATAAAAATACAAAGGTAGCCGGAAAAAAGGTTCATATTTTAAAATGGTATCGCAATAAGGTATCGAAGGTTGAAAATGATAAAAACTACTATTTTTCTGCTGAAATTATAAAAAATAAGTATGAGATCTTTACAATATTTATTAAATCAACACAGCCTATTAAGAATGAAATGGACATTGTGAAAAGCTTTAAAATACTAAAGCCTTCAGGAAACGTCAAAGCAATGCCTTCTCCTCTTTTCAAGGAAACAGCACCCGAGTCAAAGCAGTTAAGTGAGGAAACAAAAGCCGTGTTACAACAATACTTTTCGAATGATAGTTCATTGACATGGGGGATTTTTGAACCATCTGCACCAGGTACGATGACGAAACTTAACCAGATTGAAGAAAGAGTAAATCATGAATTTTCTTTCCTTATCCGTTATTCCGATCTGGATGAACAAGTACCAGTTCAGGAATTTATGAATGCCTACAATGAAGGGAAAATATTAGAATTAACGTTGCAAACGAGTCACTCAAAATTAGATGATTCCAGCATATTTTATGATATATTGAATGGAAAATATGATGAGTATCTCTATCAATATGCTAAAAATATTAAAGAATTTGGACATCCTGTTCTTTTTCGGTTAAATAATGAAATGAATGGGGATTGGTGTGTCTATTCAAGCTATTATTTTTCTAAAGATACGGACCTTTATAAAGAGGTTTGGAAATATATTTACGGCATTTTTGAAAACGAAGAGATCGATAATGTTCTATGGGTCTGGAATCCAAATCATGATTCTATGCCAGGCTTTGCTTGGAACCATGCTGTATTATATTATCCCGGGGACGGATATGTCGACATTGTTGGGCTGACAGCTTATAATACCGGTACTTATTATCCAGGTGAAAAATGGACTAACTTCTATACACTCTACCAATCGCTTTACAGTGAATATGTAGCGCTTTCTGCAAAACCGCTGATGATTACAGAGTTTGGTTCTAATTCAGTTGGCGGAGATAAAGTCCAATGGATACAAAATATGTTCAGCCATATTGATAAATTCCAAAGAATTAAAGTTGCTATTTGGTGGAGCGGCACGGACTGGGATAGTAAAGGAAACCCTGCTCGTATTTATCGCATAGATGAAACTGAGGCGGTCTTAGATGTCTTTAAGCTTAACTTACAAAAATAAATCATTAATTAAAGAAGGCTGCCTATTTATGCTAGGGCAGCCTTCTTTCAATTAATTCCAATTAAAAATTGTCATTAAAATTGAATACATCTCACCTTTTGTCATTTGCTTTTGTCCACTCACATTAATTTCTGCCATCGGATGAGGCAATTTAGCAAGAATTCTATTAACCTCATCTAAAGTTAATGGAAAATAAGCATTTACTTCATTGTAGGCAGATAGGTATTCAATGTTTTCATTATATTTGGGATCCTCTAGTGACATGACTAAAAATACCTGTCTTAAAATGTTGCTGAAGGATTGGTTCATGGCCACCTTCGTTTCCTCGACATTATTGTTATAGTTTCCATAGAGTGATCTTGTATTTAAAAGCTCTCGAATAGCAGGGTAATACACGGCATCTTGATACGGATATTTCGCCGTAAACGGCTCTACTAATTGACCCTTCTTTTTAAGTACTCCTTGCAATTCGTTAATAACAGCCTGGTTTGTAGCCATTTGATCAAATGTTAGACCTTTTAATGCAGCAATTTTAGCTGCTGCACCTGCAGCTTCCCCTATTCCCATACCCGTTGGTACAATTCGCACAGACCCTGAAGCAAGTGAGGAATATCCGCCTGAACGGCCGACAACAAGTAGATTATTAACAGTTTGTGGTACTAGACTTCTAAATGGAATTCCATATTTATCTGGGTTTACAATAACTGCTCCTGGGTCTTCAAGAGAAACTGCTTGTATATCAGATGGATAGGCGCCATAGGCAATCGTATCCCAATGATATTTATTTTCCCATAGATCACTTACAGGTAGCTGATATAATGATTTAATATGTCTTGTTTCCCTTACATAAAGCTCCTCTGGAAAACTAGCAATCTGTGCATTTTCGAATCCTGGGAAATTCACCTTTAACCATTCTAAAATATGGTCGATTTCTTTCTTTCCGCGTTCAATACCTTCTTTTCTCGATTCTGGATCAAGTCCATCCACACCAAATATTTGCAGGGCATTGATATAATATCCACCCTCATTTTTAGCTAGATTAAAACCTCTAAGTCGCATATTTGGATCAACAGGCTTATAGATTTGTCTTAGCTTTGAAAATCCCCATGCTCCTTCATTTGTAACCTGTGCAGAGCCGAATTTTCCACTTTTTGCAGTTTGCTTAATCTTATCCCAATTTAATCCGTTTAGATGAATCATTAATGTAACAGCCATTTGTTTATTTTCGAAGCCAACATCAGCGGCACCTAAGAAACTAGGTACTCCACTCAAAACCGCAAAATCAGCATCCTGTGTTGCATCAATGTAAGTACTTGCGGTTAATTCCTTTTTATAACCATTCGTAACAATTGAAATACTCTTGATCATTTTCTCTTCTAGCGTTACATTTTCAACCTTTGAATTCAAGATTACACTTAAATTCGGCTGGTTTTGTACCATATTCAGGAAAACTACACTTGCTTTTTCAGGAACAAAAGATAAGCCACTGCCTACCCTTTTATGCCATTCCTGGAAAATTCCTTTCGTAGCTATTTTTCCACTTTTATCCTTTGGAAAATCAAGGAAATTCATCATTCCATATGTAAATAAACCACCTAAACCATTGCGTTCTTCGATTAGTAGGGTTTTAGCACCACTTCTTGCTGCCGAAATTGCTGCAGCGACACCTTCCGGCTCCCCACCAATAACAATAACGTCATAGTCCGGTTGTCCTTCAGCAGCTTCGGCTGTCATTTGACCAAAACTAGAAAAACTTGAAATAATTAATACAAAAATTAATAAATATTTTACTCCCATTTCCCTCTCCTTTTTTTAAAATTATTATAAAAATGGCTATCTATGAAAATACTACCATAATACTTTGATTAAATTAACTAGAATTTATAACTAGATTATGAAACTTTATTGGACTTTCATTCGTCTATTAATATTGTGTTTCCTTTCATCACGTATGAATTAATGATATGATTAAAAAAATATTTAATGAGGTATGTGCTAATGAAAACCATTTACATAACTGTTCCAATTATTTTTTTACTATTATTTACTGGCTGTACCCAGGCTTTTGAAGACCCCGTGATCGAAGCAAAAGACAAAATAGACCTAAATCTATTAAATGAAGAGAAGATTATTAACAATTTTGATGTAATCGTTATTGGCGGTGAACCAGAAGGTGTAGCTGCTGCCCTGTCCTCCGCAAGAAACGGAGTCAATACTCTCCTAATTGAGGAACGAGACGGTTTGGGTGGACTTTTTACATATGGAAAAATGAATGTTCTTGATTTCCCACATGGTATAGATAATAAAGTGTTAAGCAGTGGAATTTTCGATGAATGGCATCGAATGGTTGGAAAAAGAAAATCATTTGAAATACAAGCTGCGAAAAATGCTTTTTTAACAATGGTTTATGACCAAGAAAATCTATCAATGTTACTAAATACAGACATAAAAGATATTGAGGTAAACGAGCAAGAAAAGATTACTACTCTTTCAGTTCTTAAAAACAATAAAACATATAATTTTCAGGCTAAGAATTATATAGATGCCACCCAAGATGCAGATGTAGCCTTTTTAAGCGGTGTTCCCCATTTCATCGGTGCGGGTGATGTAGGCCATAATGGTCGATTAATGGCAACAACCTTGATGATCCATTTTAAAGATGTTGATTGGGGAAAAATCAAACGTGTTGCGAAAGAAGAAACGTTTGGTCCTGCTGAAGTAACGAGAGAAGCGGCATGGGGTTTTTCAAAGCTACGTGAGGTATATGAACCACTGGATCCAAATATGAGGCTTCGTGGATTTAATCTAATTCGAAATGATGAAGGTTACTACATAAATGCTTTGCAAATTTTTGGTGTTGATGGATTATCTGACGAGTCGATTCAATCTGGGATTGAAAGAGGCAAGCAGGAAACTATACATATCTTAGAGTGGTTAAAGGTGAACTTTCCCGGCTTTGAGAATGCAAAAATTGCCTCCTATCCGAATGAATTGTATATTCGTGAGACTAGACATATAAATTCACTTTACCAGCTGCCAGTTAGCGACCTATGGGAAAACAAATATCATTGGGATACGATTGCCTATGGCGGTTACCCATCTGATATTCAATCAACATCAGTTGGTGATGCGGGTGCGATCGTAGTCAATCCGACGCAATATGGAATCCCTTTTAGGAGCTTAGTTCCACAAAAAATAACAAACCTGCTAGTTGTTGGTCGGTCAGGTGGTTATTCTTCACTCGCGCAAGGCTCTGTCCGAATTGTCCCAACCGGTATGGCGACTGGAGAAGGTGCCGGAGCTGCAAGTGCTATAGCGATAAAACATAACTTGGATTTTCATTCGATGTCCAAGAATAAAGAGATTATTTCAGAACTTCAGCAGACACTGGCAACCCAAGGAGCCGAGGTTGAAGAGTTTCATGCACCATTTCCATACGAGGATAAATGGTATTACCCTGCCATTCGTGAGTTGTTAAACCATCGAGCGCTATTTGGTGGATATACAAATGATCTATTGGAAAATGAGGTTGCTAATAATAAATCTTTTTCGAACTTACTTTTGCACACATATATATCTATGAGAAATAGTAATCCAAAATATGACGAAAACATTAAATATCTAAATCATTATTTTAAGTCAAATGAAAAGGTTAACTTAACTGTTGACGAAGTCGAAACGATTATAAAAGGATTACCTTATAAGGATTATAGTGAATCCTACAAAGAAGAAATGATAAAGTGGAAGGATAAAGATTCGATTAACCGTGAAGGTATGTTTATTATTGTCGGAAAATTCTTTGGGTGGATTTAGGAATTAATATATAAAAGAGCTGCTTTCGTGATAAGCGGCTCTTATTTGTTGGTTATTATTATTTTACGATTGTACTAATGGCCCCTTTTCCTAACATTTGTTGTTGGCCTTTAGAATCAATCAGAATGGTAAAATTATCATGTCCAATGATCTTACATTTTAATGGGACACCGTTCGTTGTATAAATAGTCACAACACGCCCACTTTCAATAATCTCATCCAAAAACCTAGTTTGTAAATCAAATTTACCAGTTGTCATCTACATAAACCCCTTATGCTTGAATTTGTGTTTCATATTTCATCTATTACAGGTATTTACAAATCAATGCTTTTAAATACTACCCTTACTTCTTTTTTATTCTATAGTAAAATTAAAAATCCTTTTTTTATCTTTAATTTATTTATGATTTCTTCAAATGGCTTGCAGAAGAAACGTATGTTCTATATAATAAAAAAGAACAAAAGTTCTTATTGGAGGGTTTTTATGAATTACAAACTTTTGTATACGAGCTGGTATGGTGGCCAAAGAAAGGTTGTTATATTCGATTTTAAGCGAGGAATGATGATTGAGTTTACAATCGATGAACTTAAAAATGAAGATCTAGATTTTAATTTAAAAGAATATATTATTAAAATGAAGGACCAAATTGATACTGGCTACTGGGATTATCCGGCTAGCTCTTGACTATTTAATTACTTTAATTTCCTGCTTAAGAAAAGCCCAATTTTGCGGGAAATCAAATTGTAACTGCCAAAAAGTAACCCCTAATAGTTTATATAGGTCGACTAATTGATACCTTAGAGTAAATCCTCTTATATCCACAAACCAAACAATATGTTGATCGATACTCTGATAGCTAAAATATGGAGAAGCAGCCAAAATGTCATAATTTATTTCTGCCCCAACAGATATTGCGAAATTCTGTGCAGCATTAGCTGATAATGCACTCGTAATATTTTCAGGGAACTTCCAATCGTATCCATATAATGGAAAAGCTATTTGCATCTTTCTTGGATCAATAAGCCCCACTGAATACTGGACAACTTGCTCCATCCACCATAAAGGAGCTATAGGATTGGGAGGGCCGGTTGGATATCCATAATCCATTGTCATTACAGCTACAATATCGGCAACACTGCCAATCTCAAAATAGTCATAAGCACCTATAATGCGATTAGTTGGTACATCTTCAGTTTTGGCATGTACATTAACATGAAGTATTTTGTTGCCAAGTTCCTGCTTTAAATCTCTCAAAAACTTCACAAAATCAAATCTTTGTGGTGGTGGGATAAATTCAAAATCAATACTAACCCCAGCATACCCTGCTTGATTTATTAAATTTACAATACTATCAATCAGACGTCGTCGCAGTGTTGAATTAGATAAAACAGCCCCTGCAAGTTCTGCACTAAACCCCTTTTGTGTTATATTACGAATCATCAATAAAGGCTTAATTCCCAATTGTTTAGCTCGGAGAATAAATGGACCATCCTCCAATACCCTATATGCCCATCCTTCCTCAAGAAAAGAATAAGCTACAATAGCTAGATAAGTAAGACTATGAGCTGTTTTGTTTATGCTTTCTAAAGCTGATAAAGATTGAGGGACAAGAAATCCTAAGGTTTGTATTCTTGCCTTATTAGGAGAAGGAATTATAACCTTTTGTCCAATAGATAAGCGATTTGGGTCAATTTGCTGGTTGGCGCCTACTATATTATATACTGATGTATTGTACCTAATTGCTAATGACCATAAGGTATCCCCAGCCCTTATTTCATATAATCGAGTGTGCAGTTGTTCATCAGGAATATATAGAGCCAATCCTGGAACAATATTGGTGGATGATTCCAAACCATTGGTATCCATAATAGATTGAATGGTTGTATTATATAGTTTTGCTATCGCCCATAAAGAATCCCCTTTTTGTACAGTATGGATAGCCACTATATTTCACCTTCCATTTCCTATAATTAATTTATTCTATGGTTTGAAATTTAATATTATGTTTTTTTATTATAGAAACACAAAAAGAGCAGCATCTCTGCTACTCTACTATTTGCTTGGCAACGTCCTACTCTCACAGGGGGACAGCCCCCAACTACCATCGGCG
>JAENZK010000069.1 GCA_016841285.1 Guptibacillus hwajinpoensis
AGGCGCTGGAGCTAGACAATAATGTGCAAAACTTATACGTTCTTTACTTTCAAAATAAGGGGCTCTTAGGCCCCTTATTTTAGTACATAAACGGCATAGCCATAACAAAATACATTAATGAAAATAACAAGTGGCATGCCAATTGTAAATGTTTTATGTTTTGTTTTATGACGATACTTTTTCATTCCCATGTAAAGTCCAATTCCACCACCAAGGATGCCGATTGTCCAAAACCTAATTTCCGGCACTCTCCATTGGCCTTTTTGCGAGCGTTTCTTATCGATCCCCATTAGCACAAAGCCCACGATGCTTATTATGATGAGATATCCTATTAATATTTTCATTACTGTTTCTCTTCTCCATATCCCTTTAAGAAAAAAAGTCATCCCACTAAAATGCGGAATGACCTTTTTTATATCGTTATTATTGAATGCTTGCTTTAGCTTTTGATGCTAATTCTGCAAATGCTTTTTCGTCACTTACAGCAAGCTCAGCTAACATTTTACGGTTGATTTCAATACCAGCAACCTTTAAACCATGCATCATGCGGCTGTATGAAAGACCGTTCAAACGTGCAGCTGCATTGATACGTGTAATCCAAAGCTTACGGAAGTCGCGTTTCTTTTGGCGACGGTCACGGTAAGCATACATTAAAGATTTCATTACTTGTTGTTTTGCAACTTTAAATAATGTATGTTTTGAACCGAAATAACCTTTTGCTAATTTTAATACGCGTTTACGACGACGACGCGTTACAGTACCACCTTTAACTCTTGGCATGTGATTCCCTCCTAAGATCTATGTCCGATATAATGTCTGCTATTTTTTCAAGTTTGATTGAATAAATGATCTCTTATAAGTTAGAAATCATTTGTTTAATGCGCTTATAGTCACCAGCACTTACTAAAGCGCCTTTACGAAGCTTACGCTTTGCTTTTTGCTCTTTATTTGCAAATAAGTGGCTAGTATATGCGTGTGAACGCTTCACTTTGCCGCTTCCAGTTTTTTTGAAACGCTTTGCAGAACCTCTATGAGTTTTCATTTTTGGCATGGGATTTCCTCCTTAGAATCATTGTTGTATCTAGTAATACATTGATTACTACTTTTACTTAGTCTCAGTTTTAGGTGCTAGTACGATAAACATACTGCGACCTTCCATTTTCGGTCTCTGTTCAACAACGCTAACCTCTGCACATTGCTGTGCCAGACGATCAAGAACCTTTTGACCGATTTCTTTATGTGTAATTGCACGACCTTTGAAACGAATACTAGCTTTTACTTTATCGCCTTTTTCAAGGAACTTAATTGCATTGCGAAGCTTCGTATTAAAATCATGTTCGTCAATAGTAGGACTTAAGCGAACTTCCTTAATATTGATAACCTTTTGATTTTTACGTGCTTCTTCGTCTTTCTTCTGCTGCTCATAACGGAATTTACCATAGTCCATTATGCGGCAAACAGGTGGTTTTGCATTTGGTGCAACCATTACTAAATCTAAATTAGCAGTTTGCGCCATTTCCAAAGCTTCGTTTCTCGACTTAATACCGATTTGATCGCCATTAGCACCAACGAGTCTTACTTCACGTGCGCGAATTTCCTCGTTAATAAACAGGTCTTTACTAATAATTAGCCACCTCCAGGTTTTTTTCACTGAATTTTTCGTTTGGGCGACGTTTTATTAAAACAAAAAAACGTCGGCATACATACTACACCCACGTTTCACGATCATCATTATTTGAGATTGCGTATAACCTGTCAACAACGTCTAAAGTAGCGTCAATCAGGTGAGAAGCGGGTGCCT
Source organism: Guptibacillus hwajinpoensis (assembly GCA_016841285.1). Classification (GTDB taxonomy): domain Bacteria; phylum Bacillota; class Bacilli; order Bacillales; family Bacillaceae_J; genus Schinkia. Next base: position 1,802 of record JAENZK010000069.1, read on the forward strand.
CTACTTTTTCCACAAAGAAAATATTCAATTGGACCTATTAATGTTAACATGTTAATCCGTCAATGTCAACATACAAAACTAAATTATTAGCAACGTTCTTTATATTACATGATGATTAGAAAAGTTGCAAGTATTTTATTTTGGAAATAATTTGGGCTGAACCCAATTAAGGTCAGCCCAGATTTCTTTACTTCGTTATTCTGATTTTCCTTTTCGCTCTACTTCTGCTTTTAGTGAGGCAATAAATTGATCAAATGGAACTGTTTCAGAGTTGTTTTGTCCATATTTACGAACATTTACAGCTTGATCTTTTATTTCATTATCACCGACTACAAGCATGTAAGGAATCTTTTGCATTTGCGCTTCGCGGATCTTATAACCGATCTTTTCATCACGCTCATCGATTTCAACACGGAAGCCTTCTAATTGTAATTTTTCCTGAACCTGCTTTGCATACTCAAGGTGTACGTCGCTAGATACTGGAATCACTTTTGCTTGAACAGGTGCTAACCACGTTGGGAAAGCCCCTTTGTACTCCTCAATTAGGAAGGCTACAAACCGTTCCATTGTTGATACAACACCACGGTGAATAACAACCGGACGATGCTGTTTTCCGTCTTCGCCCACATATGTTAAATCAAAACGTTCTGGTAATAAAAAGTCTAATTGGACTGTAGATAATGTTTCATCTTTTCCTAGCGCTGTTTTAACCTGTACATCAAGCTTCGGACCATAGAAGGCTGCTTCCCCTTCAGCTTCATAATAATCAAGGCCAAGATCGTCCATTGCCTCTTTTAACATCGATTGTGCCTTTTCCCACATCGCATCATCATCAAAATATTTTTCAGTATCCTGAGGGTCACGATACGATAAACGGAAAGCATAATCTTTGAAATCAAAATCTTTATAAACAGCTAAAATTAAATTAACAACACGTTTAAATTCATCTTTAATTTGGTCAGGACGTACAAAAATATGAGCATCGTTTAAAGTCATTCCACGTACACGCTGTAATCCGGATAACGCACCCGACATTTCATAGCGATGCATCATTCCTAACTCAGCGATACGAATCGGAAGTTCGCGATAGCTATGCATGTTGTTCTTGTATACCATCATATGATGCGGACAGTTCATTGGGCGCAAAACTAACGATTCATTACTATCCATTTCCATTGGTGGGAACATATCCTCTTGATAATGATCCCAGTGACCAGATGTTTTATAAAGGTCCACACTTCCTAATATTGGTGTATAAACATGGCTGTATCCAAGTCTTTCTTCTAAGTCAACGATATATCTTTCGATTTGGCGGCGAATGGTTGCACCTTTAGGAAGCCATAATGGCATACCTTGTCCAACTAATTGTGATACTGTAAATAAATTCAATTCTTTACCAAGCTTACGATGGTCACGTTCTTTAGCTTCTTCTAGCAAGCGTAAATGCTCATCCAATTGCGCTTTCTTAGGAAAAGCAGTTCCGTAAATCCGTTGCAGCATTTTGTTTTTGCTGTCACCACGCCAATAAGCTCCGGCAATATTCATCAATTTAAATACTTTAAGTTTTCCTGTTGAAGGTACATGGACACCACGGCAAAGGTCAGAAAACTCCCCTTGAGTATAAATAGTAATTTTTTCACCTTCAGGAATTGCACTAACGAGCTCAACCTTTAACGGATCGCCAATTTCCTCATACATTTTAATAGCTTCTGTGCGTGAAACTTCCTGGCGTTCAACCGGTAGGTTACTATCGATAATTCGTTGCATTTCTTTTTCGATTTTTGGAAGATCTTCAGGTGTTAGTGGTTGCTCCATATCAACATCATAGTAGAAGCCACCTTCAATAACCGGTCCAACCCCTAATTTTACATCGCCATATAAACGTTTAATCGCTTGAGCCATTAAATGCGCTGTACTATGGCGTAGAATTTCAAGTCCATCTGGTGTGTCATATGTGATGATTTCGATTGCTCCATCTTCTGTGATGGGAGTACGCAAATCAATTGCTTTTCCATTTAATTTTCCGGCTAAAGCATTTTTCTTTAGTCCTGAACTTATCGATGCTGCAATTTCTTCCGTAGTTGTTCCTTTTGGAAACTCCTTCACAGCACCATCAGGAAACGAAACTTTAATTACTTCTGACATCTTTTACACTCCTTTTTATATAAAAAAATCTGAGAAAAATAAAAAAACACCCATCCCTAAAACAAGGGACGAGTGTATATTCTCGTGGTTCCACCCTTCTTCCCACTGTCGGCAAATGATAAGCTGCGCATCTCGTTGTCAACTCGGCCTTCCGCTCCTCGTGAAAGTTCCTTTCACTTCGTGCGATGCTAAGTCGATGAAGTGACCAGCTTAGTGCTCACGTAGGGTTAAACCTACGCTCCGCTTCTCAGTCCTTCGTTTCCTAGATCTGCTTGCTTCTCATTTCCCTCCAAAAGTTTGAGTAAAATAGTCAAACTGTGGCTTGAAGTCGGATAACGGTCGTTGCCGTCAACGGTTCTTTCCCGTTGAAGTTTAAAGGTGGTAAGCTACTTTCCGTGTATAGAAAGCTTGCAGCCTGGGCTTTCCTCTCTAGAATACCGTAAAAATAACTCATGTCCTCATCGTAACTGATTTAATTTAAAATTTGAATTTACTATGTACGTATTATATCCACATTCTCCAAATAAAATCAAGTTACTTTTAATTGGACATCTTTCCATCTATTTGTTTAAAAGATTGTAAAGGCTGCACTTCAACACGCTCTAAAAAAATGTTTTGGATCGTTTGAATTAGTCCATGATCAATGAAATCCGTATATAAATAAATGGTTTTGGGCGCAATTGATATTAACGGGGCAATCACCAAAGAATCCGTATCAATATCCTCACCTTTAATTAGCTGTTCATCAATTAAATATTTTAATTCTTCCTGACTAATTTCATTTAAATTTCTATCAAAAAAGAAAAATTCCTTTTCATAGACTAAGTGAATCGTTTCCATTAAAGCTTCCTTTGTATATACATATCTGCGTAGGTTTTCAACAAAGTTTTGATATTCCTGCTCCAGTTTATATTCATCAATGGCTCCTTCTATATATTGAACTAGACGAAATCGATACTCCTTTAAGCGAAATTGCAAAAAAGATTCAAATGAAAATGACACACTGGTTGTTAGGAAATCCTGTAATGCATTTTCAATTATTTTTTCTCTAGGTAGATGTTCATTCAACTGGGATAACATCGGTACTTCATGTTTTTCACCGTCTATGATTGATCTTGCTATAGACATAATTTGGCGCTGTTCTTCCTCATCAGAAAAATAAAACATATTGCGGATCATTTCCTTCATCCATCGTACTTCAACAATTTTTAAAATGTATTTTAATAACACTGGAATAATGACAGTGGAAATGATCGTTTCAAATGATTCTTTAAAATTTATTTTCACAAGCACCCGTGGCTCATAAATTATATTTAAATGAACATGCTCGGTATTAGGATGGTTGTGTTCTTTTATTAGTTGATAAAGTAAAGCGGCCTCTTTCTTTTCACGAAATTGTATTGTAATCATTTTAAATGGTCCCCCTTTTGCTGTTTTCACAGCAAATACCTGTTACATGTATATGGGGACAACTTAAAAAAAATGAATAATACATTAGAAAAACACGTAATTTGCCCATAATGGCAAATTACGATGTCTTTTCTTATACTATAATCCTTAAATTTTATTCTTTCTTATAGTAGAACAAAAAAACCTATCTTATTAGATAGGCAGTTTAATAGATTAATTCCATACTTCGATATTTACATCTTTTTTCCGATAGTCGATTCCATCAAGCTTAAGGATAAACGCATTTTTTAATATCCTTGATGTATTTCTCTTACCAAAAACCTCTGTAAATTGATCATGTTTTAAGTTAGTTGTAAAAATCGTCGGTTTTCCAAGCCTTGAATCTAATAGTTCAAAAATCTTTTGAATATCATGATTGGAGCCTGCTTCAGCACCCATATCATCAATAACTAACAGATCAATTTGCTTCATTTTATTTAAAATATCAACAGCAGTTAGTCCACTATCATCATATTTGGAATAGGTGTTTTTAATTAGTGTCAGTAAAAGCGGCAGGCTAATAAATAGTCCGCTGTATTCCTTTTCCATCACTACTTTTAAGATCGAAATCGATAAATGCGATTTCCCTATCCCAGTTTCTCCAAAAATCAATAGGTTTTTAGGGTGCTGTCCATTTTTCAAACTAAAATTGCGGGCGTACGCCATGCACAAGTTTTTCACTTTTTCTTGAAGACTTGTTGTAGGTTGATAGCTTTCAAATGTCGCAGATTTAATATCCTCATTCATTAATGAGTTCCGGTTAAAATAGCGGAAAAAGCGGTCCTTCTTTAGCATCTCTACATTTTTCTCTATCTCCATTGCTAAAGCTTTGTCAGGACATTTACAGCCTATTTTAAACTCCTGCAGCTGCCCTTTATCAGGTCCTCCTAAAACGGGCAGCAGCTGGACTTTAACATGGTTTTGGCACCCTTCACAAAAATATTCATTAATGGTTCTGGGCTGTTTAAATTCATTTCCGAAAAGGTCAGCTAATACATTCCCCACTTTTCTCAAAGCTATTCTCCCTTTCCTTCTAATTGTTCAAACATTTTTTCCATACTCTTTGTTATGTCTTCTTCTGTTAAATCAGACGTTGTTTGTTTTGAATTAGTTTCATTTCCTTCAATGCCTAACATTAGTAAGCGTCTATTAGCCTCGGGGTCTTTACTGTTCTTAAAGGTTCTTCGGCTCGCTTGGGTTCCTTTTTGCTTATTCTCCTCGAACCTTTCTTTGCTTTTTCGTTCCTCTTCTTTCGCTAAATCCATCGCTTCCTTAACGGTCTTCACCTGAAGTCGGGCCCAATGACCGGCAATTGTGTATATAAAATTTTTATTCAGCTTCTTGTCCGATTTAAGCATGACATAGTATAGTAAGACGTTCACTACACCAGGATTAAGCTTTTGATTAATCATGATATTTTCAATGATCTGAAGATCGGTAGCTGTTGGTTCAACCCCTTCAGATAAAGATTTTAAGAATTCATAAGGTGATTGTCTATCAAGCTGCTTTATTAAGCGATCATTTTCACTTTGCGGCTCCATCCCTATTAATGACAAGTCTTGCAGTGGCTGGGTTTTATAGACCAGTCTAGGAAGTTTCGCGCCATGATGCAGTTGATAATAATTGCGTGCTTCTTCTCGAAGTAACTTTACATTAATTTGATTATCTTCATTTAATGTCCACATTACAATTTTTGCCATGTCAATTGGAATGATTGAATATAAAAAGGCAAGTTTCGCAATGATTTCTTTAATTTCCTCGGTAAATATATCCTTATGAATTAACGATTTTGAAATTCCGGCAAAGAATAAGTCAAAATCAAAGACACTTTCAGGTATAAAGAGCCCAGAAGGATGCACTCTTTCAATCAATTGTTCATCATTTTGATAAAGGGCATTCTCCATTTCATCATTCGACACGTCCAACTCAGATGGTTTTAAGAATGAATAAACATCAACGAATGTCCTTGTCACTTCCTTATAAGAATTTTCCTCAATATTAACATCATTAAAGAAATTTTTTACCTTTTGAAAGCTTGCTTTTCCGAGACGATTATACAGGAATACGATAAAAACATCATGATTGAAAAACTCTTTAGGAGATAGTGGAGGCTGTAATTCATAAATAAAAGTTCGATTTGAGTCATCTTCTTTTACATAGGTCTTTAATAGGCCGATACCTTCTAGCTTTTTCCGTTCTTCAAAGATTTGCTGTAAATTTAATGTCGTCATTTTAATTAAGTGACTATGTGTGTTTTTATTCCCCCACAGTCGATTTACTTCTATTTCACTCCAAAGAGTCATATATAAACTGTAGCAAATTGATCCAATTAATGGCTGATATAATAATGTAAGTACCTTGCGGTCAAAATCGTGAAGAATACCGTTCGTCCGGACTATATACTCATCCACCGGGAGCAATTCTTTCCAATGATATGTCAAGTATAGCAACCCCCTTTATTCTAAATCTAAAAGAGAAAAAGAGCTTTCTTAAGAGAAGCCCTTTTCTAATCTTTTTTTATTAAGTCCTTAAGTTCATCAATAAACACATTAATATCCTTAAATTGTCTATATACAGAAGCAAAGCGTACGTAGGCTACCTCGTCAACACTAGCTAATTGATCCATGACCATTTCACCAATTGCATCACTTTTAATTTCCGAGATTCCTTGATTACGTAATTCCTTTTCTATTTCACTAACAATGTCCTCAAGAGTTTGTAAAGGAACTGGCCTTTTTTCGCATGCCTTAATTAAGCCTCTTAGCATCTTCTCTCTACTAAATTCCTCTCTTGTTCCACCCTTTTTCACAACAATTAAAGGTGTCTCTTCCACCTTTTCAAATGTTGTAAACCTATATTGGCATTTTTCACATTCTCTTCTTCTGCGAATGGAACGTCCGTCTTCCACTGGGCGAGAATCGAGAACCCTTGTCCCATTATATTGGCAATGTGGACATCTCATAAAAATCAACTCCGTCAATTGGCGAATAAACTTTTCTTACTTATATGATATATAAAATTTGTTATGTTCACAAGTTTTTTTATTACCAATAAAAAAGAGAGAGCATTTATCCCTCTCTTTTAAAATTTCATCATTATAAAGCTTTTCTAACATTATGATTAATTTGTACTGGACCCATTCCACGAGGTACTTCGATATTCTCCCGTGAAGTCGCTTCAAGTGTATCAGCAATATAATCTGCTGCAACTTTGGGGTCAATACGATCACCACAAGTATATACATCTATACTTGCATAACCATGCTCTGGAAAGCTATGAATGGTTAAATGTGACTCAGAGATGATAACTACACCACTTACACCCTGTGGAGCAAACTTATGAAAGGCAACCTCTCTAATCTCTGCACCTGCTTTTAGGGCTGCATCAACAAACGTCTGTTCAATCAAATGGATGTTATTCAGCTTTTCAATATTACAACCCCAAAGCTCCGAAATAACATGACGACCGATTGTATCCATCGTACATCCCCCTCTTTCAATAGAAATATAATCAATCTAATACACCGACTAAAGGTATCTCTACCGAAGCGCTATGCTGACTACAACGGGGGAAAGTTAGTCCTCGGAGGTCCTAACCCTTTAAGTAGCCACATTTTTTTCTTCGTTGTTGTACTTTGCAAAGTTTACACGATTCTTAGTATACGTTCATTGTTCCAATTTTGCAACATTTTACCAATTTTTATCATTAAAAAATATATGAAAAATATATAAAAAGCAGATGATCATTTGACCACCTGCCTTTTCCTTATATAGCTACTTTTGCAGCTTTTTCAATTCCTTTTGCAACTAATCTTGCTAGGTCAACAACACGGCTTGAATAACCCCATTCATTGTCATACCAAACTAAAACTTTTACTTTTTTTCCGCCGATAACCATAGTTGAAAGAGCATCAACAATACCAGAACGATCATCAGTTGTAAAATCGATGGATACTAATGGCTCATCAGTGATTCCTAAAATACCCTTCATTGGTCCGTCAGCTGCAGCTTTACGGAAAGCATTATTTACTTCTTCAGCTGTTACCTCGCGTTTTAAGTCAACTACTAAGTCAACTAAAGAAACGTTTGGTGTAGGTACGCGTAAAGACATACCATGTAATTTTCCTGCCATTTCAGGCATTACTGTTGCGATTGCCTTAGCAGCACCTGTTGATGTAGGTATAATCGATTGTGCACATGCACGAGCTCGACGAAGATCTTTCTTATGTGGATTGTCAACATTCTTTTGGTCATTTGTATAAGCATGAACAGTTGTCATTAATCCGTTTTCGATCCCGAACTGGTCATTTAAAACTTTAACAGCTGGTGCTAAACAGTTAGTTGTACAAGATGCATTTGAAATCACATGATGTGTTTCATGATCGTAGATTCCATCATTTACACCCATTACGATTGTTACATCTTCACCTTTAGCTGGTGCTGTAATAATAACCTTCTTTGCACCTGCTTCTATATGTGCAATTGCTTTATCTTTTGAGTTGAATTTTCCAGTTGCTTCAATAACGATATCTATATTTAATTCCTTCCAAGGGAGAAGCTTAGGGTCACGTTGATCTAACAGTTGAACACGTTTGCCGTTAACAATGATTGCATTTTCTTCCACTTCAACCGTTCCTTGGAATTTCCCATGGACGCTATCATATTTTAACATATGTGCTAAATTTTCAGCTGGGTAGCTTGCATTAATTGCTACAATTTCAAATGTATCATCAAGAATTGCACTCCTAAAAAACATTCTACCTATACGCCCAAAACTATTAATCGCTACTCTTGCCTTCACCTTTTTGTCTCCTTCCGGATTGTGTTATACTTTTTTTATCTTTTCAGTACAAATAGTATAACATAAATAAAACAAAAATGGTTAGACTAATACACATTTTTAATAAAATATTTGAGAAATAATAATTTCATAATTGAATATGCTATATTAATTCCCATTTTTTCAGGACAGACAATAATTGTTCCTTTGTTTCTTCAATCGAACCATTATTATTAATAACTGCATCTGCTAATGGAATTTTTTCAGTTAACAGCATTTGCGAGTTAATTCTTGCTTCCGCCTCCTGAGCGGATAACCCATTTCTTTCCATCAATCGTTTCAGCTGAACATCCCGGTCAACATATACAAGAATAACTTTCTCAACTAGATGAGTTTGTTTACTTTCAAAAAGCAAGGGGATATCTAACACAACTATTTTCTCCCCTTTTTCAATGTATTCCGTTTTTAACCGGTTCATTTTTTCACGAACAGCGGGATGAACGATGCTATTTAAAACTTTCCTCTTTTGTTCATTATTAAAAATTACTTCTCCAAGTTTTTGACGGTTAATTGTTCTGTCATCATGGAGAATGCTTCTTCCAAACGCTCCTACTATTTTAAAGTAAGCATCCTCCCCAACTTCTACTACCTCTCGGGCAATAATATCCGCATCAATGATAACGATCCCGAGATCTCGCAGCATTCCTGCTACCGTGCTTTTCCCACTTGCAATTCCCCCGGTTAAACCTAATACAGTTGCCATTCGTTCCCAACCTTTCGCTTACGCTTTTCGTTTGTCTAGCTTCAGCGACCAGCGACTAGCAAACTTCACACTCCTCCACTACGATAAGTCAACATCAGCTCGTACCTCGCTGTGTTTCCTTTATCTTATTTCGAAGTGCTCCAGTTTGTTTGTCGCTATACGGTCGCTTACGCTTTTCGTTTTTGACACTTAGGACAGTAATGCGTTCCTCTACCGCCTACCGTTGTCTTTTCAATAATAGTGCCACACTTTTGGCACGGTTCTCCATTTTTACTATAAACAAATAACTCAAGCTGAAACATTCCGATTTCACCTTGGCTATTCACATAGGAACGGATTGTGCTTCCGCCCTTTTCCACTGCTTCTTGTAATGTTTCGATTATTTGGCGATGAAGGAGCTTCATTTCCTTGGGTTTCAGTGAGTTCGCTGGACGTTCTGGATAAATCCCCGCTCGAAATAAAGCCTCATCCACATATATGTTACCTAGCCCTACGACTATCTTTTGATCCAATAGTGCCACCTTTACTTTTCGATCGGTTTTCTTTAACCGTTCCATTAAATATTCAACTGTAAATTCTTCGGAAAAAGGCTCGACTCCAAGCTGGTTTAAGGGCATTTCCTTTTCTTCATGGCCCTTAGGAAAAAGATGCATCGTACCGAACTTCCGTACATCCCGGTAGCGCAGCTCAGTACCATCCGTAAATGTAAACAGGACATGGGTATGCTTGTCATACGGTTCCTCTTGTTTGTACAGGCCATAACGCCCCTCCATCCGAAGGTGGGAGACTAAAGTGTAGTCATCGAGCATAAACTTTAAAAATTTCCCTCTTCTTCCTATATCAATGATGGATTGCCCTCTCAATAAGAACTGAAATTGACTAACATCTTCTGGTTCTTTAATTATTTTCGGCCAAAGAACCTCAACGTGATCAATTTTTTTGCCTTTAACAAGCTTTAGTAAGGTTCTTCGAACTGTTTCAACCTCTGGCAATTCAGGCATCATCACATCTCCTTTTTTTCATTAATTATTTGGCATCAAACCAGGTTGGGCCAAAACAATAATCTACTTTTAAAGGAACATCAAGAGAAACAGCATTTTCCATAACTTCAGGAACAATTTGTATTAGTTTTTCAATTTCACTTTCTGGTGCTTCGAAAATTAATTCATCGTGAACCTGCAGTAAAAGTCTTGTTTGTAGTTGTTCCTTTTTTAACCGGTCAGCCATATCAATCATGGCTTTTTTTATGATATCGGCTGCACTACCTTGAATTGGCGTGTTCATTGCGGTACGCTCAGCAAAACTTCTAATATTGAAGTTTCTACTTGTTATATCCGGTAAATAGCGGCGTCGATTTAGAATTGTTGTTACAAAACCATTAGCTCGGGCTGTAAGAATGATGTCATCCATATATTTTTTTACACCTGGAAAGCTCTTTAAGTATTGATCAATAAATTTACCGGCTTCTTTTCTCGTAATTCCGAGGTTTTGTGATAAGCCAAAATCACTAATACCATAGATAATACCAAAGTTTACCGCCTTTGCTTGACGGCGCATATTGGAAGTCACTTCTTCCTCATTTACATGGAATACATCCATTGCTGTTTTTGTATGAATATCTTTACCTTCTATAAAAGCTTGCATTAATTTTTCATCTTGGGAAATATGAGCCATTACCCGCAATTCAATTTGAGAATAGTCCGCCGCAAAAATAACCCAGCCCTTTTCAGATGGAATAAAGGCTTGCCTGATTTTACGTCCTTCCTCCATACGAATTGGAATATTTTGTAGGTTAGGTTCAGTTGAACTTAATCTTCCTGTCTGTGTTAATGCTTGATTAAAGCGGGTATGGATTTTACTAGTATTCATATGAACAACCTTTAGAAGTCCATCAATATAAGTTGATTTTAACTTCCCTAATTGTCTAAAATTTAATAAGAGCGGAACCATCGCATGGGCACCCGCCAACTTTTCAAGCACGTCCGCTGAAGTTGAATAGCCTGTTTTTGTTTTTTTAACAGGAGGTAAATTCAACTTTTCAAACAAAATGACACCAAGCTGTTTAGGTGAATTAATATTGAATGGTTCACCTGCGAGTTCATGAATTTTTTCTTCCATTTCCCTTAATTGAGAATCAAGTTCAATGCCCATTTTTTCAAGACGCTCCGTATCAACCACAACACCGGTCGTCTCCATTTCGCTTAAAATAAATGATAGTGGCAGTTCAAGATTCCTAAATAAATCATATTGATTATTGTCTTCTAAATCCTTAATTGCTTTATCCTTTACAGCAAATATAGCATCTGCTTTTCGAACAAGATGATCAGCTAATTCTTCAACTGATGGAACCTTGCGTTTAGCACCTTTACCATACACTGCTTCATCGGCATTTATATTCAAGTAGCCATTCCGTCTAGCAAAATCTGTAATTTCATGATTTGTTTCTGCTGGATTTAATAAATAGGAAGCAATTAAAAGATCAAATTCGATCCCTTTTAGATCTACTCCTTTCCATTTAAGAGAGACGATTGATTGTTTGGCATCAAAAACAAACTTTTTCGCGTTCTCATCTCCAAGCCAAGTTATAAACGTTTCCGATGCTAAAGCATTATCTGTTGCAATAAAAAACTTTCCTTTACTATTAGCCAATGAAAATCCAACAATTTCAGCTTCATGATAATTTTCCTCGATAATCTCAACTACCAATGCAGATTCAGTCGTTAGCATCTCTGTTGTGACCTCTGTTACGATTTCATAAGCGATTTCTTCCATTTCTTGAAGCTCTGACGATGAATCGTTGTCACCGACCTTTTCCAATAGTGAATTAAAACCAAGCTCTTTAAAGATTTTAATGACATCTTCTTTATTTATTTCTTGACGGGCAATGTCGTTGATTGAAATATCAACAGGCGCCTCCGTATTAATCGTTGCCAGTTTCTTTGACATTAGCGCTTGCTCTTTATTTTCCGCTAGCTTTTCCTGAAGCTTTTTCCCGCTAACTTCCTCAATCGATTCCAGCGTTTTCTCTAAAGTGCCAAATTGAGTCAACAGCTTGATCGCTGTTTTCTCGCCAACCCCCGGAACACCTGGAATGTTATCCGATGAATCTCCCATTAAGCCTTTCATATCAATAATTTGCTCAGGGGTTAAATTGTATCTTTCTTTAATTTGATTTACGTCATATGTATCAACGTCTGTGATGCCCTTTTTAGTATGTAAAACCGTCACATAATCAGAAACTAGCTGCAATAAATCCTTATCTCCGGATATAACTTTTACTTCAATTTGTTCCTTTTCCGCTTTTTTCGCTAATGTTCCGATAATATCGTCTGCTTCGTAAAGTTCTAGTTCATATCTTGGAATATTTAATGCATCTAGAACTTCTCTAATAAACGGAAACTGTTCTGAAAGCTCATGTGGCGTTTTTTCACGCCCACCTTTATACTCAGAAAAGGTTTGATGGCGAAATGTCGTTTTTCCAGCATCAAAGGCAACTAAAATATGTGAAGGGCTTTCATCTTCTAAGACCTTCATTAAAATCATCGTGAAGCCATATACGGCATTCGTAAATATCCCTTTGTCATTATTTAGAAGTGGCAAGGCAAAAAAGGCCCTGTATGCAATACTGTTGCCATCGATTAATACAATTTTTTGTTTACTCATCAATAAACCTCCCTAAAGTAAAACGTGCAAACATCAATTCCTACACTATATTTTACCATGTTCATAGAAAATATTGAAAAAAAGCAACCGGAATTAATCCGATTGCTTCCCTATTGTCTGGCTCCATCACCCAGCGACTAGCAAACTTCACACTCCTCCACTACGATAAGTCAACATCAGCTCGTACCTCGCTGTGTTTCCTTTATCTCATTTAAAAGTGCGCAAGTCTTGTTCGTCGCTAAACGGGTGCTTCCGCTTTTCTATTTATTCAGTATACCCCATCAATAGTCTTGCATACGGAGAATCAGCAGGTAGTATAATCACTGTTTCTCCATCAATTGTCCGCTTATAAGATTCTAAAGTACGGAAAAGATTATAAAAGTTCGGATCTTTACTAAAAGCATCATTATACGTTTGGGCTGCTTTTTGTTCACCTTCCGCTCTAATCTTTTCAGCATCTGCTTGTGCTTTTGCTAGTAGCTCTTTCACTTCTCGGTCAGTATTAGCAATGATTCTATTTTTCTCCGCATCACCCATTGACAAATATTCCTGAGCCTTTGTTTCACGTTCAGATATCATTCGCTTATATACTGATTCCTCGTTTTCAGCCGGTAAATCGATTCTCTTCATCCGAATATCAGTCACAATGATTCCGTAATTATCCCTTTGCAATAGATCATTTACCTCTGCTGTCACCGTTTCATTAAAGCTTCCCCGGCTTGAGTTTTCTTCATCTATGATTTCATCGTAGTTTAATTGACCAAGCTGCGTCCTAACTACTGAAAAAATAAACTCACTCATTTTCGCTTCAGCATTTTCTACAGACCGTAAATTTGAAATCATTTTTTTCGGATCCTGAATTCTCCAAACAGCATAGTTGTCAACAAGCATCCGCTTTTTATCTTTCGTGTTAATTTCTGCTTGTTGAACCTCATAAAACTTTTGGTATTTCGGTAAGGTTTGAACAGATTGGATAAATGGAATTTTATAATTTAATCCCGGCTGATCAATAATGCGGACGACTTCTCCAAATTGGCGGATCACCTTATATTCGCCCTCTTTTACTACAAAGACATTGCTCAGGATAAATCCTATAAGGACAAAAAAGATAATGATACTGATACCAATTCTCGAAAACTTCTTCCAATCAATATTTTTATTTTTCAATTCATCTAAATTCACTACTTTTTTATCACTCATTTTTTGTCACTCCCTCCCTGCTCGGTAGTCTTCGTTTGCGGGGCAGGATTATTTCCTTCTAAAGGACGAATCGGTAGGTATTTTAACGTTCCACCGTCATCATTAAGAATATAAACGTCTGCATTAGGTAATACTTGGTCTATTGTTTCAAGGACTAAACGTTTTCTTGTAATTTCAGGTTGCTTTTTATACTCATTATAAAGGGCATTAAAAACCGCTACATCCCCAATAGCCTTTTCTGTACGGGCGGCACGATCACCCTCAGCCCTTGAGATGATAGCATCTTTTTCCCCTTCAGCTTCTTGTTTTTTCTGATTTAAATATTTATTCGCTTCATTGATTTTAGTATTCATCGTTTCCCTGGCATCCGTTACTTGTGTAAATGCCTTTCGAACCTGTTCATTCGGCAATTCTACATCCTGAAGCTTAACAGCAAGGATGGAAATTCCTATATCATAATCAGTTAACAGCTCTGTTAACATATCTCTAACCTTCGCTTCCACTTCCGCTTTTCCTGAAGTTAAAACGTCATCAATTTTAGAACTGCCGATAACTCCCCTTAATGAAGCGGATGTTGCATTATACAGAATATTTTTAGGATCCTCTGCATTGTATAGGAATTTACCTGGATCCGTTATCTTCCATTGGACAACTAAATCAGCAAGTACGATATTTTCATCACCCGTGATCATCTTTGTATCCTGTGGAAACTCTTCGACAACCTCACCATTTTCCTCTTTATACCCAAACTGTAAACTAAATGTTTCTTTAGAAAGCTTTCGTACATCCTGAATCGGCCATGGCATTTTAAAGTGCAATCCCGGTTGAGATATACCTTCATCAATTTTACCAAAGGTCAAAATAACAGCTTGCTCCGATTCATCAACTGTATACCAGCTTGTAAATCCAACGACACCAAGAATAAGTATTAAAAAAAACAAACCAAATGTAGTATAAATTCTTTTTAAACTGATCATTTCGTACCTCCCCCTCTATCAAATGCGCCTTGGCGTATTTGCGCCCAGATTTTTTCGAGCTTGCTCGAAAA
>JAENZK010000070.1 GCA_016841285.1 Guptibacillus hwajinpoensis
GCAATTCTTAGTTGACTTATCGTAGGGAGGAGCCCTGAAGTTTGCTAGGCGATAGTCGCTGGAGCTAGACAATAATGTGCAACATTATATACTTTCTTTAACTTGCTAAAAAGACCTTGTCATAACGGCAAGGTCTTTTCAATACTGTCTTCTAATTTTTTACAAGTTTCGTATGTTTGGAGTCTTCACCATTTCCTGATGCCTTCACAATTTCTCCAAGTTCATCTCTGGCAGCTTCGATCGTATCAAATGTTTCAAAGAATTTCACTCTTATTTCATTGATATATTCTTTTCCTTCATACTTTTCATAAAGGCAAATTTTCGTATTTTCATCGATAACTTCAGCAATTGTGTATTTTGCTTTAATTTCATCAAAAAAATGAAAGTTATAAGTTTCAATCGGTTTTATTCCGTTAGAATCCACCTTTGTTTGAAATGTTTGTTTATTTGTCAAAATAATATATTTCCCCATTTAAATAAGCCTCCCTTTAAATTGTCCAAGAATTTTGAAATAAAATAAAACTTCTAACAATACGACGCAATTAATATATTATTTTAATATCATCACCACTCCCTCAAAGGTATTTGGTATACCAACTTATAAACCCATTTTATAAAATTTTTTCTAGTTTTTCAAGTTTATAGTTGAAATCTTTCGAAAATTTTGTATAATCAAATCATAGTTTTACAAACTATTTATATTTATTAATTAATAAATAGTGGTAACAATCTTAAAATTTGTAAGGGGTTTCATGCATTTGAAAAAATTAAATTTTAGAAGGGGGAATAAAGTATGCCAAAGGTTACATTGCATGTTGATGGAGAAACCATTGAACAGGAAGTAAAAGAAAATGCTAATCTAGTTGTATTGGCAGGTACAAGACAGTTTCCAAAATTAAAATACGGTTGTGGGATGGGAAAATGTTTAAAGTGTGCTTGTGAAGTAATCTCAGGTGGAGAGCAATTGGGATCACCAAATTGGAAAGAAGAAAGAATGCTGGGTGAAAGTGCTAATAAAGGACTGCGGTTGACTTGTCAGTTAACAATTAAAGAAGATATTGAAATCACTCAAGAAAATATAGCAGCAAAGATTAAAAAAGAAAAGAATTCTGTTAAACTCGCGAAATAGCATTTTATTATTTTATAGTGGTATACAATATTCCAATACACAGGAGGGTAAAGCATGAAAAAGTACTTATTAACTGAAATGACTTGGGAGGAGGTGAGAGAGGCATTAAACACGGTAAAATTAGCTATTATTCCAATTGGAGCCCATGAGCAGCATGGCCCCCATATGGTAGAGAGCTGTGATGCTGTTTTAGCTACTGAAATGGCGAAGAAACTAGGGGAAAGACTATTCCCTAATGTTCTAATCACACCAACTGTAAATATGGGAGTTTCGAGTCATCATATTAATTTCCCTGGAACGATAACATTGAAACCAACAACATTGATCTCGATTTTAGAGGACATGGTTACTTCATTAAAACACCATGGTATAGAGAAGTTTTTATTCTTGAATTCTCATGGAGGAAATCAGTCCACTTTAAATGTAGCAGCAACAACATTATCAACAGAACACGAAGTAGAAATCTATTTTGCTAAGACTACGGCATCAGCTAAAGAAGCCATCTCCAAAAATATTGAATCAACTTTGTTTGGTCATAGTTGTGAAAGGGAAGTTTCTGAGGCTTATTATCTTGCTCCACAGTTAATCCGCCAGGAAAAATTAACGAAGGGCGATATTCAAGAAGAAGGGAGATGGAGAAAGTTACGGCCAAATCAGGCATTACAAGGATTCTATCGTTATGAAGAAATGACGGCAAATGGCTGCATCGGCGATGCTACTCAAGCAAGCTATGAAATTGGCAAAGAAATTGTGGAAGAAGCTTTAGAAAACTTGGCAAGTTCGATCGAGGAAGTTCTTCAATTAAAAGTAAATTCAATCTAAAAGGGGTGCGTGTTGTTTGGAATTAACTGCTGCTCATTGGTTGTATGCATTATTCACAGTTGTTGTAATTGTAACGATGTTATTTAGGCGTGGTGTCGTTTTACCAACGCTAATCGGAACTTTTTTTGTTGCATGGGTATTTAAAGGTTCATTTGTTGGTGGTTTTCAAGCGGTTTTTAATGCAAATTTAGTTGCCGCTAAAGAACTATTTACTATCTTTCTGATTATTACACTAATGGTTGCTTTATTAAATTCATTAAGAGCCATTGGTGCAGATGAAAAAATGATCATGCCAATCCAAAAGGTTATAAAAAATGCACATGTTGGAATCATCGTCATCTTTGCAACAACCTATGTAATCTCGTTATTTTTTTGGCCAACACCAGCTGTGCCATTAATTTGTGCTTTGTTAGTTCCTGTTGCTATACGTGCTGGATTACCGGCGATGTCAGCTGCGATGGTTGTAGCAATAGCAGGTCAAGGAATGGCGCTGTCATCTGATTACATTATTCAAGTAGCTCCTATGCTAACAGCAAAGGCAGCAGGGATTGAGACATCCACCGTTGTAGATAAAGCAATGATTCTTTCGTTAATCACTGGTGGAGTCGCACTGGTAACAACCTATGCCATGATTAGACGTACACTTCGAAAACCAAACAGTGAGTTGGCAGAAATGGAACTTAAAGTTCTTCAAGGCCAACAAAATGCTGAAGCAGAAGCATCAGCTACAGTAGAAGGAGAAGGAATAGATGGTGCAAATCGTGAGAAATGGGGAAAAATGTTTGCTGTTTTTGTACCTCTATCGATGTTAGCAGTCATGATTTTTATGTTCACTACAAAATTGAATCCAGATACTGCCGGTATTTTTAATGGAGGAGATGGAGCAGCCTTCATTGGTGGTGTAGCAGCTATTTTATTAGTACTATCAACAGTGGCGTTTAGGAAAATTCACGCATTAGACAAGGTTAGTGACCATATTACGGAAGGCTTTGTTTTTGCTTTTAAAGCAATGGGCCCAGTAATTCCAATTGCCGGTTTCTTTTTCCTAGGCAGCTCAGATTTTACTGGATCTATTCTTTCATTAGGAGAAGACGTAGCTAAACCAGCATTTTTATTTGATCTTGTTTCCACTGCACAACATGCAATTCCTCCAAGCGCCTTTTTAACGGCATTTGGTGTCCTACTTGTCGGAATTATTACTGGCTTAGATGGTTCAGGATTCTCAGGATTACCATTAGTAGGAGCTCTGTCTGGTGCAATGGCGGATGGTGTTGGCATGGAGGCCGGAACACTAGCAGCTATCGGTCAAATGGGGGCCATTTGGACTGGAGGCGGTACGTTCATTGCATGGTCCTCTCTAGTTGCCGTTGCGGGATTTTGTGGTGTTTCTGTATTAGATCTAGCAAGAAAACTCTTTATACCAGTAATAATTGGCTTGGTTTTATCTACGTTTGTTGCCCTATTTCTATGGTAGGTTTACTTCGTTTATGGAGTTTTTAAACATTTATATTAAAAATATTTAAAAAAATAAGAAAAAAGGGTTTACAAACAGTTTGGAATTTTGTACTATTAACTCAGATGGTATACCAAGTAACAAAAAGGAAGAAGTAGAATATACTTTTTTGTTGGATCATCATAGAAGAAAACTGCTATATTTAAATAAATATAGGGTTTTATTTCAATATTTTTGGTATACAAAATACAATAAACAATATAAGAGTTTGAGAGGAGAATGGAAAATGGCAGAACTATTATCAAAGGACGAGTTTAGAAAAGCATTGGAAGAAGCGATCAAAGGAAATCACAGTCAAAAAGCTCCGTTTACAGTTGCATGGGCAGAAGGAAAACTTGAAAGAAAGCATTTTGCTAGATGGGCTGAAAATCACTATCATTATGTTGGTCCATTCGCGGATTATCTTGCCTATATTTACGCCAATACTCCAGAAAAATATACAGATGCAAAAGATTTCACTTTAAAAAATATGTATGAGGAGGAAATTGCTGGAGACCGCCATACAGACCTATTAATTCGTTTTGCAGAAGCTTGTGGTACTACTAGAGAAAGAGTAGAAGACCCACATAATATTGCCCCTACTACACTTGGTTTACAAAGCTGGTGTTATAATGTTGCTCAAAGAGAAAACTTCGTTGTTGCAACGGCAGCTTTAGTAGTTGGCTTAGAATCCCAAGTGCCAGATATCTATCGTAAACAAACGCCTGCATTACGTGAGCAATACGGATTTACAGATGAAGAAATCGAATTCTTTGATTTACACATTGTATCAGATGAAATTCATGGTGAGCGTGGCTATAAGATTGTTCTTGAATGTGCAGATACACCAGAGTTACAGCAAGCTTGTTTAGAAGCAGTTCGTACAGGAGCTAAAATGCGCCGCATGTACATGGATGGATTGTGGAGAACATATTTAGAAGAGGATTTAGGTTCATTAATCAACGCCTAAGCTTAACTGTAAAAGTCAGAATATTAGTTAAATACAAAAAAATCAGGCAGTTTCTATTATAGAAGCTGCCCCATTTATTCGTTAAAAATGGTTGAATCAGAAAGGGTGGTTCGTTTGCTTACAACAAAAGTAGAAACTTATAAAAACTATATAGACGGAAGTTGGGTTGATACTAGCAGTCAGCAAACTTTTAAAAGTATAAATCCTTCCAATAAAAATGATGTCGTAGGGGTATTTCAAGCATCAACCGAGGAAGATGTAAAGGTGGCTATTGAGGCTGCAGCCAAAGCATTTCCGGAATGGTCTAAAATTTCACCATCAAAGCGGGCAGCGATTTTAACAAAGGCCGCAGATATTTTGGAAAGCCGGCTTGATCAAGTCGCAAGTGAATTAACGAGAGAGGAAGGAAAGACAATTGGGGCGAGTAGAGGTGAAGTAAGTCGCTCGGCACAAACTCTTCGTTATTATGCTGTTTCAGGACAGAACCTGACTGGAAATACGTTCGTAAATGACGATCCGAACATGAAGGTTGCAACAGAACGTGAACCTCTTGGAGTTGTTTCAGTTATTACTCCATGGAATTTCCCTT
Source organism: Guptibacillus hwajinpoensis (assembly GCA_016841285.1). Classification (GTDB taxonomy): domain Bacteria; phylum Bacillota; class Bacilli; order Bacillales; family Bacillaceae_J; genus Schinkia. Next base: position 5,003 of record JAENZK010000070.1, read on the forward strand.
TATCGATTCCAGCACGAAAAATTGCTCCAGCACTAATTACAGGTAATACAGTTGTTTTTAAACCATCATCTGATACCCCTCTCATTGCCTATCGATTGGTTGAAGCTTTGCATGAAGCTGGTATACCAAAAGGGGTTATTAATTTAGTTACAGGGTCTTCTAGAGATGTAGGCAGTCTATTGGTTACCCATCCTGCCATTCGTGCCGTTACATTTACAGGATCAACGGGTGCAGGAGAGGACATTCATCGCCAGACTTCGTTAACTACTAGAACACAGATGGAGCTTGGGGGTAAAAATCCATTAATCATAATGGAAGATGCAGACTTAGAATTAGCTGCTTCGATTACTGTCAATGGTGGTTTTTCATTAACAGGTCAAGCTTGTACAGGTACGAGCCGTGTGATCGTTATGAAGGAAGTAAAGGAACGATACATTGCAGCGCTAATTGAAAAAACAAAAGCATTGAAAATCGGGGATGGATTTGAAGATGGTGTAACCATCGGCCCTTTAGCTAACGAAAAACAGCTGCGAAATGTCTTGAAATATATTGCAATTGGAAAAGAAGAAGGCGCTACTCTCGTATATGGTGGGGAGAAGCTGAATGAAGGTAAATATCAAGATGGATATTATGTAGTTCCAGCCATCTTTACGGATGTCACAAATGACATGAAAATTGCCCAGGAAGAAATATTCGGACCTGTCATCGCTGTCATTGAAGCTTCAGACTACGAAGAAGCTATTAAACTAGCAAATGACGTAGAATACGGATTATCTGCATCAATCGTAACGAACAACATGAAATATGCCCATCAATTTACCAAAGATATTCAAGCAGGAACGGTGAAGGTTAATCGTACGACAACTGGCAATCTAGTGAACGCACCATTTGGAGGCATTAAAAAGTCAAGTACGTCAACTTATAGAGAGTCAGGTACAGAGGGGTTAGACTTTTTTACACAAACAAAAACGGTTTATATCGGTTATTAGGAGGAATGAAGAAATGAAGCAAATTTTAAAATTAGAGTTAGAAGAAGCAAAAATCATGATTGAAGCGGCAAAGAAAAAATCGGAAGAAATCAATGTGTTAGAAACAATCGCCATTACTGATGATGGCGGCAATTTAATTGCACTTGAAAGAATGAATGGTGCCCGCATCACAGGACCAGAAATTTCAATTGCAAAAGCGTACACTGCTGCAGGTCACAAGCGATCCACTCATCTATTTAACAAAGAGCCAAATGGACCAGCTCTTCCAGGAAATGAAGCATTTGGTATCAATCAGATGTTACCAGGTAAATTTGCAATATTTGTAGGAGGATTCCCAATTGTTGCAAATGGAGAAGTTGTTGGTGGAATCGGTGTAAGTGGCGGGAATGGTGAACAAGACACAGCTGTTGGTACAGCTGCATTACATGCATTACAAGAATACTTAAAAGATCAAGATATTGAAATTATTACGGAAGCAGATATAAAAAAATAAGAGGGCTTTAAAGAGGTGCTTTATGGGTCACTTACGAGATTTAACTATTGGTTTTGCAAGGACGGGACTAACAGGCTATGGTGGAGGACCTTCCACCATTCCTTTAATAGAGTATGAAGCAGTAAAGAGATATCATTGGATGACAGAAGACGAGTTCGGAGACACCCTTGCACTTGCCAATACTTTACCTGGGCCGATTGCAACAAAAATGGCCGCCTATATTGGTTATAAAGTGAAAGGGTCAGTGGGAGCAACTGTCGCCATTTTAGCACATATACTTCCATCGATTATCGGTATGCTTGGTCTATTAGGCGTATTATATACCTATAAAGATGCTCCTTTTGTTAAGGGAATGGTTCTTGGAGTTGCCCCGATTATTGCTTTAATGTTAGCGGAAATGTGTTATAAATTTCTCATCAAAGGGAATAAAGGGTTAGGACGCAATATAAATGTGGTCTTATCTATCATTTCATTAATTGTTCTAGCCTTTTTAAATATTCATCCGGGAATTGTTATTGCGGTATTTTTACTGGGAGCATTTCTAATTGCAACCTTTAAACAAAAGTCACGCGCTGTATCTCCGGCAGAAGTTAAAAAGAGGAGGGAGAGCGTATGATTTACTGGGATATATTTGTGGCTTTTTTCATAGCTAATTTATTAGGTTACGGTGGAGGTCCATCCACGATCCCCTTGATTCAAAATGAGGTCGTCAATCATTATGGGTGGATGTCCCTGCAGGAATTTGGAGATTTATTTGCGATTGCCAATGTATTGCCAGGACCGATTGCAACGAAAATGGGTGGCTATATCGGCTATCAGGTAGGAGGAACTTTAGGGGCGATCGTTGCATTAGCAGCGACTATACTTCCTTCAGCAATAGCAGTCATTATTTTATTTAAATTTGTGACATTATTTAAAAATTCACCACAAGTATCATTAATGACAAAAGCAGTTCAACCAGTCATTGCCATTTTATTAGGTGTATTAGCTTATCAGTTTTTTAGTTCATCCTTTGTTACGATTGGAGCATTGCATTTATTAATAGTAACACTGATTGGATTTTTATTGATGTATAAATTGAAGATCCATCCTGCTCTTGTCATTGTCTGTGGATTGTTTTATGGCGGTATTTTTCTATCATAAAAGCTTATTTTATAGTGAATGAAGGAAGGGACGGCCAGGTTGAAACTTGGTCGTTTTTTTAATTAGAAATTCAGAGGTATTATATGGTAATATTAATGGTATACAATGTATAACTTTATTAGAAAAGAAGAAGGTGGAACCTTTGAATGAAAAATGGGTGGCTGATGACTTATTATCCATTCGAGAACGGGCGTATATTTATTTGAAATCACTTATATTAGAAGGGGAATTAAAACCGGGTGACAGATTAATTGAAAGAGAGTTAGCTAATCAATTAAATATTAGTCGTACCCCAATACGGGAAGCGTTATTTAGACTTGAATCTCAGGGGTTTGTAAAAACAGTGCCGAGAAAGGGTGTAGTTGTTTCTAATATTTCTAGTGAAGAAGTTGTGGAGGTATTCAATATTTTGTCTTCCTTAGAAGTATTAGCAGCAAAACTTGCAGCCCAACGGATGGATGAAAAAACACAAAAGATCCTGGATGAGAAAATTGCAGAATTAGACACCTTTCTCAATAGTGCACATAAGGATTATGAAAATATTCATATTGATATGAATATGGTGTTATATAGTGCTGCAAAAAGTCCGAAATTATTTGAAATGCTATCAGGATTAACAGATTATATTCAAATGTCGGCGAATATGGGGTATGAAACTCCAGGTCGAAAAGAGCAAGCTATGAAAGAGCATTTAGAAATTATGAAAGCTCTAAGAAATAAAGAAGTAGAACTAGCTGAATCACTAACAAAAATTCATATAGAGAATTCTAAGAGAGCTTATATAACCTCCGTCGAAAAACGGAAGGAAAAAGAAAAAAAGTAACAGGTTAGCAATTGAACCTGTTATTTTTTTTACTTTCAATACATTTTAAATTAAATAGATTATTTTATATATTTAGTATTGTCTGAAAAATTAAAATATGGTATATTGTATACCAAGAGGATGAGAGGAGGAAATGGAAATGCCTAAAATTAATTATGTAACGAGTGGAAAAACGTTTGAGGTACCTGAAAATTCGAATATTCTTAGAATGTCATTAAGATATGATGGGGATCTCCCAAACAGGTGTGGTGGGGGACTTTGTGGAAGCTGTGTCTGCAAGGTTGAGGAAGGTGCAGAGTTTTTAGACAACGTAAAGAAGCAAGAACGTAGAAAGCTTGGAGATGAACTATTAAGTCAAGGATATCGCTTAGGCTGCCAAACCTTCGTGAACGGTGGAGATGTATCATTATCATGGTCAGAAGAAATCACAAACTTTGTTAAAAAGCGTAAGCCTGACAAAATAGAAAAAGAAGCAACGGCAAAAGCATAAAGATTTTCGTTAATACAGGTGACAGATGAAAGGTCTGTCACCTTAATAGCAATTAATGAGATAAGGGTGGTTGAAGAATTGAAAACACAAACACAAGTATTTGATGTTGAAGGTATACTGAAAGAAAAGGGATTATCATTACCAAATCTACCAAAACAATCTGGTAATTATTTATTTGTAAATCAAGTTGGGAAGGTTTTATATATGAGTGGCATTACCTGCAAATATAATGGAGAAATTGCGTATAAGGGTAAAGTTGGAAAAGACTTATCTATTCAAGCAGGTTATGAGGCATCTAGAATCACAACATTAAACCATTTAACAATTCTAAAAGACTATCTAGGAGATTTTAATAAAATCGACAGAATTGTAAAAATTACAGGGTATGTAAACTGTGACCCAGACTTCACTCAAGTACCAAATGTAATAAATGGTACATCTGATTTACTAGTCGAGTTATTTGGAGAAAAAGGGAAACATGCAAGATGTGCAGTTGGTGTTGCATCGTTGCCAGGTAATGCTGCTGTAGAAACAGATATGATGGTTTTGTTAAAAGACTAAAAAGAAACAGGGGGATGATTATTCTCCTGTTTTTGCATTTGGGTGTACATTTGATTTTATCAGTCTGAATACATATTTCCCTCATATACTGTTAATACCACAACGCTAAAAGGAGTGGCCTAAATGGGAAATCATACAAGGGTCATACAATACACAGGTTCCAAACTCCATACAAAAGGATGGATTCAAGAGGCAGCCCTTAGAATGTTACAGAATAACTTAAACGAAGATGTTGCAGAACGGCCGGAAGATCTCGTTGTTTACGGTGGGATTGGGAAAGCGGCAAGGAACTGGGACGCTTATGATGCCATTGTAAAAACGCTCCGAAATCTAGAGAATGATGAAACCTTGCTTATCCAATCAGGTAAGCCTGTTGCTGTATTTAAAACTTATAAGGATGCCCCGAGAGTATTGCTTGCAAACTCAAATCTTGTACCGGCCTGGGCCCATTGGGAGCATTTCCATGAACTTGATCGAAAGGGCCTTATGATGTACGGTCAAATGACAGCCGGCAGTTGGATATACATCGGCAGTCAAGGCATTGTACAAGGAACCTATGAAACTTTTGCAGAATGCGCAAGGCAGCATTTTAAAGGAAGTTTAAATGGATCAATTACATTGACATCTGGGCTTGGAGGTATGGGTGGGGCTCAACCGTTAGCAGTTACATTAAATGATGGTGTGTGTATTGCAATTGAGGTGGACCGAAGAAGAATTCAACGACGTCTTGATACGAAATATTTAGATAAGATGACAGAAAACATCGATGATGCCATTCAGATGGCATTAAAAGCGAAGCGGGATGGAAAACCACTATCAATCGGCTTACTAGGGAATGCCGCTGACATCATTCCTAAAATGATAGAAAATGGATTCACACCTGATATTCTCACTGATCAAACCTCTGCACACGATCCTCTTAATGGTTATATTCCATCGAACTTGACATTAGAAGAAGCTGAAAACCTCAGAAAACAAGATCCAAGAAAATATGAAATCCAAGCAAAAAATAGTATTGCCACGCATGTTCGCGCTATGCTAAAAATGCAAAAACTAGGTGCCGTAACCTTTGATTATGGTAACAACATACGTCAGGTTGCTAAAGACGAAGGTGTAAAGGATGCGTTTTCTTTCCCAGGTTTTGTGCCAGCATACATTCGTCCCCAATTTTGTGAAGGAAAGGGCCCTTTCCGCTGGGTTGCATTATCTGGAGACCCAAGTGATATTTATAAAACGGATGAGGTCATCCTCAAGGAATTTAGCGATAATCATCATTTATGTAAATGGATTAAAATGGCTCAGGAAAAAATTCGATTTCAAGGACTCCCTGCCCGCATTTGCTGGCTCGGTTATGGTGAACGTGCCAAGTTCGGAAAAATTATTAATGACATGGTGGCTAAAGGAGAGTTGAAAGCACCGATTGTCATCGGTCGTGATCATCTTGATTCAGGATCGGTCGCATCTCCGAATCGGGAAACAGAGGGCATGTTGGATGGAAGCGATGCTGTGGCAGATTGGCCTTTATTAAATGCACTTGTTAATAGTGTCGGTGGAGCAAGCTGGGTTTCGATTCACCATGGTGGTGGTGTTGGCATGGGGTATTCTATTCATGCCGGCATGGTGATCGTCGCGGACGGAACAAAAGAAGCCGAACTTCGCCTCCAAAGGGTCTTAACCACAGATCCAGGTATGGGCATTGCAAGGCATGTGGATGCCGGATATGATCTTGCCAAAAAAGCAGCGAAGAAGTATGGCCTTCATATTCCAATGATGGAAGAATAGAAGTGGAAGTTATGTAGAAAGGAAGATTCTATGTCCTTAAATCCAATTTTCATCAGGAATGCCAATGAAGTCATTACATTAAAAGGAGGTTCTTCAGCCCCGGTAACAGGCAGCAACATGAAAAAGCTCCATGTTATTAATAATGGAAGCATTTGGCTTGAAGATGGGAAAATAAAGGCAGTAGGTGACGACGAAGAGCTTCTTCACCAATATAAAAATCGATTACATGAATCTACCGTCATAAATGCTCAAGGTAAAATTGTAATGCCAGGCCTTGTTGACCCCCATACTCATTTGGTCTATGCCGGCAGCCGTGAAAATGAATTTACTAGGAGACTTCACGGCTCCTCTTATATGGAAATTATGAATGCGGGTGGTGGAATACATGCCACAACAAAGGCTACAAGGGAAGCAAGCTTTGAACAATTATATATAGAAAGTAAAAAGCGATTGGATGCATTCCTGCTACATGGTGTCACAACAGTCGAGGCAAAAAGTGGATATGGATTAACAGTAGAATCAGAGCTTAAACAATTAGAAGTTGCAAAGGAACTTAATAAATCTCACTCAATTGATATTGTAAGCACCTTTATGGGAGCTCATGCCATTCCAGCCCACTATAAAAAAGCTCCAGAAAAATATGTTGAATTAATAATAGATGAAATGATTCCAAAAGTAGTGGAACGGAAGCTAGCCCAATTTAATGATGTTTTTTGTGAAAAGGGCGTATTTTCGCCCCAACAATCGAGGAGGATTCTTTTAGCTGGGTTCAATCATGGATTACTTCCTAAAATTCATGCGGATGAAATAGAACCATATGGAGGAGCAGAGCTTGCAGCAGAGATTGGGGCTGTATCAGCAGACCACCTGCTTAGGGCTTCGGAAAAAGGATTGCGAATGATGGCTGAAAACGGGGTTATGGGAGTTCTCCTTCCTGGGACTGCTTTATTCCTCATGACAGAATGTGCAAATGGGCGAAATATGATTGATCTTGGTGTACCGATCGCTATTTCCACAGACTGTAATCCTGGTTCATCCCCAACTGTATCCATGCCACTGATGATGAACTTTGCCTGCTTAACTATGGGAATGACACCTGAAGAGGCCATAACATCTTCAACAATCAATGCAGCGCATGCGATTAAATGCGGGCACGAAATTGGTAGTTTAGAAGTTGGAAAAAAAGCAGATGTTCTTATTTTATATGCAGCAAACTATAGGCAACTCCAATACCATTATGGGGTCAACCATACAGATACCGTCATTAAAGCTGGAAAAGTAGTTGTAAAGGATGGGAAGCTATTAAGGTAAGAAGGTGATTAGCCTTGATTGTTCTGAATGGAAAATCGTTAACGATAAAAGAAATGTATCGGTTGTTATATGAAAATGAGAAAGTTGCAGCATCGAAAAAAAGTTTATTGGACGTAATTGAAAATCGTAAAGCAGTCGAGGATATTGTCCAAAAAGGAAAGATAGTATATGGGATTACAACTGGATTTGGAAAGTTTAGTGATGTATTAATTCAAAAGGAGCATGTTAAGGACCTACAGCACAATTTAATTCATTCCCATGCCTGCGGTGTCGGAGAAATGTTTCCTGAGATCGTTTCAAGAGCAATGCTAATTCTAAGAGCCAATGCGCTTTTAAAAGGATATTCAGGTGTTCGACCAATTGTCATTGATTCACTCCTCGACCTTATCAACCACGGTATCCATCCGGTCATTCCTTCGCAAGGCTCATTAGGTGCAAGTGGAGATTTAGCTCCATTATCTCATTTGGCCCTTGGGTTAATGGGGGAAGGGGAAGTGATCTATCGCGGCAAGAGAATGGAGGCTCAAACTGCCCTACAAACAGCAAAGCTTCAACCGATTTCCTTAGAAGCAAAGGAGGGCCTTGCTCTTATCAATGGAACACAAGCAATGACAGCTATGGGTGTTATCAATTATATAGAAGGAGAAAGATTAGCTATCCAATCGGAATGGATTGCTTCTCTAACAATAGAAGGTTTACAAGGGATTATTGATGCTTTTGATGAAGATATCCATCTGGCAAGAGGTTATCCTGAACAAATAGAGGTTGCTAAGCGTATGCGTTATTTACTTTCCGGCAGCCAGCTCACGACGAACCAAGGTGAAATTCGTGTACAGGATGCCTATTCCTTACGTTGTATTCCCCAAGTCCATGGCGCTACATGGCAAACTTTAAACTTTGTAAAAGAAAAACTTGAAATTGAAATGAATGCTGCTACAGATAACCCATTGATTTTTAATAATGGTGAAAAAGTCATTTCTGGTGGAAACTTCCATGGCCAACCGATCGCGCTCGCAATGGACTTTTTTAAAATTGCCCTTGCAGAATTGGCCAGTATTTCAGAAAGACGAATAGAACGATTAGTGAATCCGCAATTAAATGATCTGCCTGCGTTCTTAAGTCCAGACCCGGGGCTTCAATCCGGAGCGATGATCATGCAGTATACAGCCGCCTCATTAGTATCAGAAAACAAAACACTTGCCCACCCTTCCAGTGTCGATTCCATCCCTTCTTCCGCAAATCAAGAGGACCACGTCAGCATGGGGACAATTGGAGCACGTCACGCCTATTCCATTATAGAAAATGTTAGAAGAGTATTAGCGATCGAAATGATTTGTGCCATGCAGGCCGTTGAATATCGTGGCATTGAAAAAATGTCTCCACGAACAAGAAATTTTTATATTGAAGGAAGAAACGTAGTTCCTTCTATTAAAAAAGATAGAGTTTTTTCAAAAGACATCGAGGTACTTGCAAAGTGGTTGAAAGAAAAAAACTTATATTGAGCATGGGAGCGAACAATTTTTGTTCGCTTTTTCATACTTTCCTCACAAAACGTACATAAACTCGTCATTTTTTGAGCTCGATTATGTGATGTTACTCACGTTTATATAGTAGTTACCTTGTTATAGTTAATAAAAAATATGCAGAATTTGTGCAGATGAAATGCAAAACTAGATGAAAAGGAGTCCGTCATGAAATGGCAAACATACTTTTTATTATTGTTAACCGCTTTTTTCATTTTTAGTGGGAAAGCCGGAGCAGAAGAACTCATTGTAACAAATGAAAATGAATTACAGATGGTATTGAAAACGGCAGCTGAAAACGACGCTATCGAGATTAAAAAAGGGATTTACCAAGGAAATTTCTCTGTGAACAAGCCGCTAACTATTAAAGGTGAAAAAGGGGTGATCATAAAAGGACCTAACAAAGGTGATGTCATCACTATCAATGCTGATGATGTGAAAATTGAAAACCTTCAAATTGAAGGTAGCGGTTCACAAAATGCTGGCATTCATGTGAATGGAAATCGTAGTGTTATTAAAAATACTAAGATTTATGATGTCTTTCATGGAATTGTTCTAAAGAATAGTTACGGGCATCAAGTCGATGACAACATCATCACAAGCTACACAAATGAAAAAATTGTTCATAAAGGTCATGGAATTTATTTGGTTGAAGCACCACATACCCACATTAGGAACAATATAATATTTGATACGAATGATGGAGTTTATCTATCTTACTCTAATTTAAGTGAAATAAGTGGAAACAAAGTTACTAACGTTAGGTACGGCATACACACGATGGATTCGGAGGATGTGATTCTTCATCAAAATCAATTGACGAAGAATCGTAATGGTCTAATGCTCATGCAAAGTAAACGCCTATCCGTTAAAGAAAACTACCTTTTTGACAATACAACAATTGAAGGGGCTGGAATCTTTTTATTCGATACTTTTGATTCTAAAATCTCTATGAATATTGTTAAAAAAAATAATAAAGGTATGTATTTTGAAAATGGGAAAAAAAATGAAGTTTTATTTAACGAATTTGATCAAAATGATAAGGCAATGGAACTTGCAAAAGGTTCAGAGGATAATGGAATCTACTTGAATAATTTTTTAAATAATAATCAGCAAGTCATTACAGATAAAGAAAACGAAAACACATTTGACCTGGAAGGATTTGGAAACTATTGGGATGATCAGCGTCATCTACATTTAGACAGTAATGAGCCAACGATACATGCGTCTGCTTATTCAACAAGTCCGGTATTACTAAACGAAAATATCCGACACGGATCTAATAATTATGCCTATAAAAGCGGCGATGTTTTTTACCATTTAACGACAAAGGAACCTTATTTGCAAATATTCTCAGGCAGTCCAGCAGTAGAGTTGTGGAATACGATTGAGCAATTTGTCCCGATCCCTTCAAAACAGTTCATAGTTGATGAAAATCCAATTCAAACACCGGTAGTGATGGGAACTATGATTGAACAAAAAGAAAGTAAGAACGATGAGAAAAATGTAGTAGGTTTTGAAAAGAGTGGATTTTTTCTAGTATTTATGTCTATTAGTTTTCTAACATTATGGTATACGAGGAGAATGAAAAATGATGCGTAAACTTTCGTTAGTAATGTTGCTTTTATTTGTAATCCTAACCGGATGTTCAAGCCAAGATGCTTTTGAGCCGCAACCGATAGACACAACAGTTGATAGCTGTGACGAGTGCCATATGGGGATACAGGATGTAAAAGCATCTAGTGAAGTCATTTTGAAAGACGGTACACCAAAGAAGTTTGATGATATCGGCTGTATGGTTCTTTTTATAAAAGATCACCAGGAAGAGGTTGCTAATGTTTTTGTTCATGATTATGTAACTAGTGAATGGATGGACTTGAATAACGCCACTTTTATTCAAGGCAGTAAGATAAAGTCTCCAATGAGTTACGGTTTTGTAGCCTTCTCTTCTACAGAAGAGGCAAAAGCATTCCAAACCGAGAATGGAGGAGAATTGTTTACTCCTGAAGACGTTCTAAAAGCTGATGTTAAAGCATTAAAGGATGCAGGACACGGTTCTGATGCCGGAGCCGGTCATGAGACTGAACATAATATGTGAAAAGTAAACCAAGTCCGATTATGAAGGATGATTAGACATGAAATATTTAAAAATGTTGAACTCAATGACCTTATATGAATTACGACTTTTATTACGAAGTAAATGGCTTCTTAATTTTATGATTTTGCTACTACTGATGGCCGCTCTCTTTTATTTCTATGGGTTGAAGTCCTTAGATGCGGATCCGCATGAAGTAAAATATGGTCTTTCTTCAATCTCATCGAGTATTGATACAGGCTCCATTGACCCATCTTTTTTTGGATTGGAAGAAATGCCGTCTGATGAACCTGTTGATTCCAATAATGGGAAGGCTGGATATGATCGTGCCATAGCAATGCTAATGAATTTATCATTGTGGGTATTACCCATCATTAGCTTGATACTTGGCA
>JAENZK010000471.1 GCA_016841285.1 Guptibacillus hwajinpoensis
GTTCTACGAGCTGGCGGGGGTCTTACTACATTGGCTATACCAGATGCCATTCATTCCATTGTTGCAAGTCAAATTGTTGAGGCGATGTTTTCACCGTGGAAGGCGATTAATGGTCATTTCAGTGGTGAATTAGGAACGGATGTCTCACGGTTTGACGCTGTTGCGTTCGGTCCTGGTGTAGGTCGAGAAAATGGCGGTGAAAAGATCCTTTCAACTTTACTTGACAACGTGAAGGCACCGCTTATAGTCGATGCAGATGGGTTGTTTTATCTTGCAAAATTTAAAGAAAAGTTGAAACAAAGGTCATATCCGACAATTATTACTCCACATACAGGTGAATTTGCACGGCTATCCGGTTATTTACCAACTGAGATAGAAAATAACCGGTTTGAATTATCACGGCAGTTTGCTATCGAATATGGAGTTTATATTGTGCTAAAAGGACCTTATTCTATTGTAACAACCCCGACCGGTTCGCAATTTGTGAACACGAGTGGAAATGCGGCCCTTGCCAAAGGCGGAACCGGTGATGTTCTCACTGGTATAATTTTAGCTTTTGTCATGAACCATTCCAATTTACAGGAAGCTATTAGCAATGCTGTTTTTGCCCATGGAAAAGCGGCTGATGTGTTAGTGACTGAAAATCACTCAATGCGAGATGTTATCGCAACTGATGTGATTGATGCGCTGCCGTCAGTATTTCGTACATTTTATTAATTATATTCACTTTCACGTTCCCTTCTTTGTCCGAAACGAGACAAAGGGGTTGAAGAAATGAAGAAAGGATTTACACTATTAATTTTAGGACTATTACTCATCATTGGTTTATCAGCATGCGGGACAAAGAGCCAGGAGGATGTTAAGAAAGCTTTAAATAAACAAATGGAGGAAATGACAGGTTATAAAGCCAATGCGACGTTAACTTTACAAACGGGAAATGAGCCGCAAGACTATAACATCGACATTTGGCATAATAAACCCGATTTCTATCGTGTTCATTTAAAGAGTGACAATAAAGACCAAAGCCAAATGATTCTTCGTAATGATGAAGGTGTGTTTGTTATTACACCTGCCTTGAATAAGAGTTTCAAATTCCAAAGTGATTGGCCAGAAAATACAAGTCAAGCTTATTTATATGAATCTTTAGTTCGTGATATTTTAAGTGATAAAGAGGCTAAATTCACTGCAACAGATACTCAGTATATTTTTGAAACAAAAACAAACTACCAAAACAATAAAACGCTTCCTACACAAGAAATTATAATCAATAAAAAGGATTTATCACCAGTAATGGTAAAAGTCATGGACCAGGATCGCCAACCGCTTGTGCAAGTGGAATTTACAGGCTTTAAATTTAATCCGAAATTTGATGCGAATGCTTTTGATTTAGAGAAGAATAAAACAGGTGCTGGGATGGATACGCCAACAATGGCACAGCCTGCTAATGCAAAATTAATGGTACTATACCCTGAAAATACGCCTGGTATGGAATTAATTGAAGAAAAGAAAGTGACTACTGAAAGTGGCGAACGAATAGTATTAACATATGCCGGTAAAAAGTCATTTACACTATATGAAGAAGTAGCTTCCGTTTTACCTGCAAGTACACCTATCCTTGTAGATGGAGAGCCAATTGATTTAGGCTTTACAGTAGGGACGTTAACAGAAAATGCAGTTTCTTGGTCTTCGGATGGCGTTGATTTCTATTTAGCTTCAGAGGATTTATCTCAGGCTGAAATGGCTGAAATTGCACGCTCTGTCCAAGGTCAAGCAATAAAGTAATCGTAACTATGGCAGACCCAATTCAGAAGTGTTTGGTGATATATCCCAACCAAACACTTGGGTCGCCTTTTTTATGTCTAGCTCCAGCGCCCAGCGACTCGTAAACTTCACCCATCTCCCTACGATAAGTCAACATCGGCTCTCAGGTTCGCCGTGTTTCCTTTATCTCAGTCGATGGGCTCCAGTTTATACGTCGCTGAACGGGCG
>JAENZK010000071.1 GCA_016841285.1 Guptibacillus hwajinpoensis
AAAGCAGCTGTCCCTCTTACTGCAAGAGGAAGAATTGTTGAACAATCATTCAATGAGGAAATCGTAGTTGCAGGAATTGAGGTTAATCCGGGGGATTATGTAATTGCCGATGGTAGTGGTATTGTAATTATTCCATCACAACAGGTGGAAGCGGTTCTTTCAATTGCGGAGCGTATTGTTGAAAAAGAAGCAATGATGGCTAATGCGATTAGGGAAGGAAATCCAGTAAGTACTGTCATGGGAAGAAACTATGAGACCATGCTTGATCACAAATAAATATAAAGGTATGGGTCATTCACTCTAAAAGGTAATAAAATGTAAACGCTTTATATTTAGTGGTTAACTTAATATTATGGGGGAGTTAAATTGAAAAAAGGTTTAATATTCGTTTTATTGTTGTCTTTGGTCTTATTCATAGTTGGGTGTTCACAATCTGGGAATCAAACACAAGGAAGTCAGACAGTCAGCAATACAAGTAGCGGCGAACAACAAGAAACTGCAACAAAAAGTGATTTTCCGAATAAACCAATTGAAGTGATTGTTCCAGCTCCTCCAGGTGGAAGTACTGATATATTAGCCAGAATCTTAGGAAAATTCGTACCAAAATACCTACCAAATCAAACTAATATGGTTGTCATTAATAAGCCAGGTGGAAATAATACAATTGGTGTTTCTGAAATTTTCAAAGCGGATCCAGATGGATATACAATCGGATTTGTTCCTTCATCAACAATTGCAACAGAACCACACTTTGGAAATACACCTTATACTCATGATAGTTTTCAAACTATTGCTAGAATCAATGCACAAGATGGATTTGTTTATGTAAAAAGTGATGCTCCTTGGAAAACATATGAAGAATGGTTCCAGTATGTAAAAGAAAACCCAGGTAAATTTAAAATTGGCGCAGTCTCTGGTGCTAGAAACTCATTGATCCGAATTAGCCATGAGGCTGATATTGAAATGAATATCGCGCCATTTGATGGATTTGCAGAGTCTGTAACATCTTTATTAGGTGGTAACATTGATGCTGCATTTGCAATCCCTGCAGCTGTAAAAGCACAAATTGATGCAGGTGAGATTAGACCATTATTCGGTACTACTGGTAGAAAAATAGATTCAACACCTTTAATTAGTGAAAAAGGAATCGATTTTACTGATGACAAGTTTAATGGAATTATTGCACCTAAAGGGTTACCAGAAGATGTTTATGCTATTTTAGTAGATGCATTCAAACAAGCATTAGAAGACCCTGAGCTAATTGCAGAATTTAAGAAAGTGAACACAGATCCATATTACGGCACTCCTGAAGAATATCAAGAAGCTCTTACAAAGGCTTTCTATTCTGATGAGAAAACTTTAAAACTTGCTGGTTTAATTAAATAGTTTCTGTCATAGAAAGAAGACGAACATTAATAATGAGGTGTATCGATGAAAAAGATTCTAAGTCTATTACTATTACTAGTTTTATCTATATTCACTGTTGCTTGTTCACAATCTAGCCCGACTGAGACTGCAAGTACTACTAGTACGGATAAGCAAGAGACGAAACCTAGCAGCGATTTTCCAAATAAAACGATCGAAATGATCGTTCCAACTCCGCCAGGGGGAGGGGCAGACACACTTGCCCGAATTTTAGCACAACATGCCAATAAGTATTTACCAAATGGACAAAATGTAGTGATTGTTAACAAGCCCGGTGGGAACGCAACTATTGGTGTATCAGAAGTTTTTAAAGCAAAGCCAGATGGCTATACAATCGGCTTTGTTCCAACTGGTCCGTTGGTTGAAGAGCCACATTACGGAAATACACCGTATTCACATGATAGTTTTCAGACGATTATGAGAGTATCACAGCAAGATGGCTTATTTTACGTAAGGTCTGATTCACCTTGGCAGACTTATGAAGAATGGCTTCAATATGTAAAAGAGAATCCTGGCAAGTTTAAGGTTGGAACGATTGCTAGTACAAAGTATACATTGGAAAGATTAAATCATGATGCTGATATTGAAATGAAAATTGTACCATTTGAAGGATTTGCAGAATCGACAACGGCATTATTAGGTAAACACGTAGAGGGAATATTCTCAATCCCTACAGCAGTTAAGGCACAGCTTCAAACTGGGGAATTTAAACCATTGTTTAGTTCATCAAGTAGAGATGTTGGTGTACCTCTATTAAAAGATAATGGATTTAATATTTCCGAGGCAAAGGTTAACGGTATCATTGCTCCAAAGGGAATTCCAGATGATGTTTTAACTATTTTACATGATGCGTTTAAAAAGACATTAGAGGATCCTGAAGTTGTTGAGCAATTCCGGAAGGTCGATAGTGAACCTTACTATGCAGGACCTGAAGAATATCAAAAAATACTATCTGATGGATTTGAGCAATCTGGTGAAACGTTAAGAATTCTAGGTTATATAAAATAAAAAGTAATTATTAATGGGAGATTCTCCTAATCTCCCTCTATTTTGCAAAAGTTATATGAGGGGGGTACAAGTAGTTGAGCGCAAAAATAGGGACATATGTATCTTTATTATTCCTTCTAATAGCAGGTATTGTTTATGGATATAGTGCGATAAAGCTTCCAAATATAGCTAATCAAAATACAATTAGCCATAGCTATTTTCCATTGCTTTTGTCAATTGCTTTAGTGATTCTATGTTTGATTAGTTTCATCAAAACATATATGCAAAAAGAAGATAAGAAAATAGAATTATCAAATTTAAAAATGATTGTAATCACGATAGTTTTAACAGCTCTCTATGTATTGATCTGGAATTTGATTGGATTATTTTATCTTTTAACATTCTTCTACATTTTAGTTCTACTATGTATCTATCGGTGGAAGTTAGAAAATAAAAAGAAAGTAATATTTAAGAATATTTTAATTGCACTTGGAACGACTGTGTTTGTTTACTATATTTTTGGTGTAGTTATGTTAGTAAGATTTTAGGAAAGGGAGGTAATATATGGAATTCCTGAGTTTTGATTACTCATTCATTGTGTCTGCGACTTTATTTATTTTATTAGGTACTTTTGTAGGGATGTTAATAGGCGCTTTACCTGGTTTGGGTGCGATGATTGCGATCATACTTTTTTTACCTCTTACCTATAATATTTCAGCTATCAATGCGATCCTTTTACTATTGGCAACCTATCAAGCTGCTGAATATGGTGGTTCGATATCTTCTATTACTCTGGGAATTCCAGGTACACCAGCTGCAGCAGCAACTGTATTGGATGGATATCCCTATGCAAAGAAAAAGTCACCAGGAAAAGCATTAGGATATTCATTATTTAGCTCGACAATAGGGGGAATTATTGGGGCATTAGCATTATTTTTCATATCAGAACCAATGGCAAAATTCGCCTTACAATTATCTGACCCAGAATTCTTTTTACTCGCATTATTAGGATTATTAGGGGTTGGAGCAATCAGTTCAAAAGACAAAATCAAGAGTTTGATTTCTGTTATTTTGGGTCTAATGGCGGGAACGGTTGGAATGGATACTTTTACAGGTACACCCCGTTTTACAGGAGGTTCAATTAATTTACTTGATGGTTTAAGTATCGTTGCTGTTGTAACAGCGGTTTTTGCAGTAACGGAAATTTTAGCTATGTTGCACGGGAAAATTAATGATAAGCCAACTTTTGATTCGCAAAAAATTAAAGTTAAGTTAACAGGAAATGAAATAAAAGAAACATCCAAGCCAACATTAATTGGTTCCTTATTAGGCACAATCATAGGGATTGTTCCGGGCTTAGGATCTGGTGCGGCTTCTTTTTTCTCTTATGCCACAGCCAGAAAGATTTCAAAAAGTCCTGAAACATTTGGAAAAGGAAATCCGGAAGGAATCACGGCTGCTGAATCAGCTAATAATGCTGCGGTAGGTGGAGCATTATTGCCGTTACTTTCATTAGGTATTCCAGGTTCTGGACCAATTGCTGTTATTATGGGTGCTTTCATCATTCATGGTATTCAGCCGGGTCCACAAGTATTTTCTCAAGATCCTGGCTTAGTTTATAGTATCTTCATTGGTTTCTTTTTAACAACGGTTGCGATGTATGTAGTTGGAAGATTATTAACGCCTAGATTCGCACTAGTCTTGTCCATCCCTTGCTCAATTTTGATACCAATATTATTAGTCTTATCCATTATTGGAGTATACGCATCCAATAGCTTGTATTTTGATATTTGGTTTGCTTTAGTGTTGGGAATTATTGCCTTCATTTTGATTAAGTTAGAATTCTCAGTACCGGCCTTTATATTGGCGTTTATCTTAAGTCCGATAATCGAGACTAGCTTACGAAGGACTTTAATACTATCGGAAGGTAGTTATTCCATTTTTTTAACAAGACCATATTCGCTTAGTATTTTACTATTTATTATTGGGTTGATTTTATTAAGTACCATACCTAAAATAATGAAATCAAAGAAGATGAAAGACGAAGATAAGGGTATCGTTGCGTAAAAGAAATAAGAGGTATAAGGGGAACAGGGTCATGTATGATGTTGTTCCCTTTTTCTATGTCAAAATTATCCCTATGTCATTTCAATGAAACGGTTTGAAACTTTGAAACGTTATTCGTTTCATATGAAACCTGTTCGCCATATTTTTATGCTGAAAACCTCTGTACTATCACAACTAGAACTTGGCACACATATTGCATTCTAAATAAGAAAGAAATTTGAATTACTAAAAGGAGGTTAATGATGGTAAAACCGTTAGAACATTGTGTAGTGCTTGATTTAACTAGGGTTCTAGCAGGTCCTTATTGTTCAATGATACTAGGTGATTTAGGAGCTAGAATTATTAAGATAGAGGTGCCGGGAATCGGTGATGATTCGAGAAGCTACGGCCCTTATAAAAATGGTCATAGTGCCTATTTTATGAGTGTTAATCGCAATAAGGAAAGCATGACTTTAAATTTAAAAAGTGAAAAAGGAAAAAAAATCTTTAAAGAGCTCGTTCAACGGGCAGATGTCTTAATTGAAAACTATCGACCAGGAACAATGGAAAAACTAGGATTATCATTTGATGAATTGAAGAAAATTAATCCCAAACTGGTTTACACCTCCATTACTGGGTTTGGGCATACTGGTCCATATAGCCACAAACCTGCTTATGATATTATCGTTCAAGCCTTAGGGGGCATGATGAGTATTACAGGTGAAAAAGATGGTGCACCAATGAAAGTAGGGGCTTCTATAGGTGATATTACAGCAGGCTTGTTTGCCGTTATTGGCACAATGGGGGCATTAGCAGTAGTGAAAAATGGTGGGAAAGGGCAGCATGTGGATATTTCGATGCTAGATTCACAGGTTGCTATTCTAGAAAATTCAATCTCCCGCTATCTCATTGATGGAACTGTGCCAAAACCGATTGGGAACCGTCATCCATCTATCTCTCCATTTTGTTCCTTCTTGAGTAGTGATGGTTACATTATTGTTGCAGTTGGAAACGACAGTTTATGGCGAAAGGTATGTACTCTTCTTCATCTGGAGGAGCTAATAGGGGACCCGAAATTTCAAAACAATACAAAACGCACGGAGAATTGGGATGAACTCCAAGCAATATTAGAGCCTATTTTTAAGCGTAAAACAACTGATGAATGGTTGGAATTATTGGAGGGGTGTGGAATCCCATGT
Organism: Guptibacillus hwajinpoensis; assembly: GCA_016841285.1. Lineage (GTDB taxonomy): Bacteria > Bacillota > Bacilli > Bacillales > Bacillaceae_J > Schinkia. The sequence continues at coordinate 5,658 of JAENZK010000071.1, forward strand.
GCTCCGTTACAAACGATTGATCAAGTCGTTTCGGACCCCCAAGTATTAAGTCGTAACATGATTATGGATGTGGTACACCCGGAAGCAGGGGAATTGAAAATAGCAGCAAACCCGATTAAATACTCTGAAATTTCATGTAAGGAAATTAGGAAACATCCTCCATTACTTGGGGAACATACGGAGAAAATACTTTCAGAGCTTGGTTTTGATGAAGGTAGGATTAACAATTTTATTGAAAATAAGATTATTTAATAAGTATGTATTTTAGGGATGATATGGAAGCTATCACCGTTCAATTTTGTACAAGATAGTTGAAAAACAAATGCTATTTTCCTGCATTATGTAGGTTTAAATTAACAAATCCACCGGGTTATAATAAATTTACAGAAAATTATTAATAATCTACAATAGAAAAACACAATTTAAATGAGGTGGATAAATTGAAAGAGATCGTTTTATTAGAAGGAGCTAGAACACCATTTGCGGAGATTTCAGGTTCATTTCGAGGGATTAAGGCAACTGATTTAGGCGCCATGGCTGCAAGTGAAGCAATTAAAAAGTCCAATATTACTCCTGAAGAAATTGATCAAGTTGTATTTGGAAATGTCCAGCAGTCAAGTAAAGATGCGCACTTACTAGCAAGACATGTAGGTTTAAAAGCTGGAATACCAATTAACATTCCTGCACTGACAATCAATCGCCTTTGTGGTTCAGGACTTGAATCCATTTTGACTGCTGGAAGATATATTTTAACTGGCGAAGCTAATGTCGCGCTTGCTGGTGGTACTGAAAACATGAGCCAAGTGCCACATGTTATTCCTGGAATGAGATGGGGTAAGCCACTAGGATCATTAGTTGTAGAGGATTGGGTGTTTGACGGACTTTATGATACTTACGGAGATTGTACAATGGCAGATACTGCTGAAAACTTGGCAGAAAAATACGGTTTAACAAGAGAAGAAATCGATCAACACGCACTTTCAAGCCATGAGCGTGCGATTCAAGCAAGAGAAAAGGGTTATCTACAAGAAGAAATAGTTCCAGTAACTGTTAAAGGTAGAAAAGGTGATATCGTAATTGAGCACGATGAACATATTCGCAATACAAGCCTAGAGCAATTAGGAAAGCTAAAGCCACGTTTCCGTGAAAATGGTGTAGTAACACCTGGTAATGCTAGTGGGATGGTTGATGGTGGGGCTGCTGTTGTTCTTGCATCTAATGATTATGCTGAAAAAAAAGGATTAAAACCAATTGCACGTTTAGTATCTTGGGAAGTAGTTGGTGTTGAACCAAAGTACATGGGAATTGGACCAGTTCCAGCTATTCAAGGAGCCTTGAAAAAAGCAAATCTAACAGTAGCCGATCTTGATTTAATTGAAATTAATGAGGCATTCTCCGCCCAATATTTAGCCTGTCAAAAAGAATTAGGGTTTGATCTTGAAAAGGGTAACGTAAATGGTGGAGCGATCGCAATTGGGCATCCTCTTGCAGCTAGTGGCACAAGAATTACAACAGCACTTGTTTACGAATTAAGAAGAAGAAATAAGAAATATGGTGCTTCAGCTGTTTGTATTGGCGGCGGCCAAGGTATTGCAGCGATTTGGGAAGCATTGTAAAAATCATAAGAGGCACAACGGCAGTTCACAAATCTGGCGGTTGTGCCTTTTTCTTAAAGCTTCCTTTATTTCACAAACTCCCTAAATTCATTAACCAATTGCTTAACCCCATTATAAAGAATAGCTCCATCAATACCACCTAGGAGAAATTTAAATCCCATATTTAGGTGCTTTTCCATATCTTCTTGATTCGTCATAACACCAGGGACGACGTTATATTTCTCACAAGCCTCTACTACTTTTTGAAAACTTTTTAGAACCTCGGGATGGTTTAACTGTCCTTGAAGTCCCATGGATGTGCTTAAATCATAAGGCCCTACAAAGGCAACATCGACATGGGACACAGACAGAATTTCCTCAATGTTTTCAACCGCCATATGATGTTCTATTTGTAAAATGACTAACCCTTCATCATTAGCCTCCGAATAATAATCCTTAAATTCCTCAGCCTTTGCCCCGAATAAGACCGCTCTTCCTGCTCCAACACCACGATCTCCAATGGGTGGATATTTACAATAACGGACGGCTTTCTCAGCTTCTTCTTTTGTATTAACCATTGGGATCATGACTCCATCGGCACCGGTGTCAAATCCTCTTTTTATTTGAGACATTTCATTCCCTGATACCCTAATCAGCGGAGTAGCCTGTGTACCTCTAATGACAGAAACCATTCTTCCGGCTGTTTCAAGATCCATTGAACCGTGTTCAGCGTCAATCATGATAAAGTCTGCCCCTGTGTGGGAAAGAATTTCTGCATTGTCTAAACTGTTGGTCATAATCCATGTTCCAAATACTGCTTGTTTTTGCTGCAATTTTTCTTTCAACATATTTTTTTTCATAGTAGACACCTCATTAATTAATTAATTATTAAAACGTGGTTCTATTTTGAAAACATCGTCCGAGGTGCAGTAGGTTTTACCCAATGATTAGTAATGTGTAAAAAGATTCTATCCGAACGGTTCACTATAATTTGAGTATATTTAATAGTCTGGATTTTGTCGATAGAGATTCCGTATCTATTAAAGAAAAAAGGAATATATTCATTAATTTAGTAATTTTCAAACTTTTTATACTTTTCAGACTAAAAATTTTTATAATAACTGATATCAATATATAATGTAAGTTATCAAAGGGGGTTTTTTAGTGGAAAAAGTAAATTATGATGACGTAGGGCATGTCAAGAAGACAACTCCTTTTCTTATTATATTAATTTTAGGTGCTTTAGCTGCTCTTGGCCCCTTAAATAATGATATGTACTTGCCCGCCTTTCCAAATATCTCAAAAGATTTTGAAACTACAGCATCACTTGTGCAGCTTAGCTTAACATCGGGTTTGTTCGGATTAGCGATCGGCCAGGTAGTAAGTGGGGCATTGAGCGATGTTTACGGTCGGCGAAAACCGGTTATTATTGCCCTTTTGCTGTTTGCCATAACATCCTTATTATGTGCATTTGCACCGTCGATTTGGTCTTTAATTATTTTAAGGATCATACAAGGTGCTGCTGGTGGGGCGGGGGTCGTTATTTCTAGGGCGTGTATCCGTGATTTGTACTCTGGTTCCGATATGACAAAAGCTCTTTCCGTTTTAGTCCTTATAATGGGAGTTGCACCAATACTAGCTCCTATTGCTGGAGGATTTTTACTCAATTTTGTCTCATGGCGTGGGGTCTTTATTGCCCTCTGTGTTATTGGAATCTTAATCATGGTAGCAGCGTTCAGACTACCGGAAACACTTCCAAAATCTGAGCGCACTTCTGGAGGTCTTCGTCAAACTATTACAGCATTTAAACATTTAGTAAAAGATCGCTTATTTCTTGGTTATGCATTAATAATGGGCTTCACAAGTGGGGCAATGTTTGCTTATATATCTGGCTCGCCTTTTGTCTTGCAAGAAATTTACCATTTATCACCTCAAGCTTTCAGTATTTGCTTCGGTGTCAATGCAATGGGAATTATTATTGCATCTCAAATCACAGGAAGATTGGCTGCACGTTATGGCGAAAGCCGGTTCTTGTTAATTGGTCTTAGTATGCAGCTTTTAGGTGGAGTTCTTTTACTTAGTGCTACAATTTTAAATGCAGGATTATTACTAATTTTACTCGCTTTATTCCTTGTTGTTTCTAGTATTGGCTTTATTAATCCAAGTGGTACTACATTAGCATTGGAGAGTTTACATGGGAATGTGGGAAGTGCCTCAGCCTTAATTGGCCTTATTTCCTTTGGAATTGGTGGTATCGTTGCACCGTTAGTGGGTGCGTTAGGAAGTCAAACTGCCGTGCCACTTGGAGTGGTGGTGGCAATGTGTGCTGGTAGTGCTGTGTTTATTTATCAGTTAATGATAAGAAGACGAAATTTAGTGATTGAACAACAACTGGAGATTGGTCAGGATTAAGGAAAAAAGCAGGGGAGTAATTGATGCTCGCCTGCTTCGATTATTGTAAACTTATTTGTTTTGCGAATTTTTCCAAGCAATCTTTACAAATACATGCTTTTCGAAGCTTCTCCTCAGGTATCAGTTCAAAGATTTCTTGAGGGAACGACTCTACACTACACCAACAAGTGGACTTACCTAATTCATTCCCACATTGATTGTCTTGACCGCAAATCGGACACTTTCTTGGATTAATGTTCATTTATACACCTCCCAATAGGATAGTAATTTAATTATATTAGAGACTTTTTAAAAACAAAACTAGCTTTATCGTAATTCATTTTTTCTTCGTAAAAGCGGTGGGCCTCAGTTCTCTGAAGTCCAGAGGACAATGCAACTGTTTCATAATGATTGGCTTTTGCCCATTCATGGACGTGAGACAGGAGTTTTTCTCCATGGCCCTTGGAACGCTTAGTTGAGTCAGTTACTAAATCACAAACCCATAAGTATTTTCCATAATACAGGGTGATCATAGGTTGAAAACCGACAACTGCCACGATTTCTCCATTATCATATAAGGCAAACATATGATAATCTTCTTTTTCTTGAGCTTCTTTGACTAAATCAAGATAAGTTACTTCATTTAAATGAGTTCTAAGCTGTTTCATGACAGGGAAGGCATGTAGAATTTCTTCTTGGGTTTTAAGCTCTTTTACAATTAGAGTATTCATATGGTATGGTGGCTCCTTATAATTTTTTAATAAAACAGGGTAATGAGATTGGGAACGTAGCTTATTTATAACTAATAAAGGAGTTCCGTTCGTAAAATGTCAAGCGTAAGAGCGTAAGGCGTAAAGCGAGATCCGTTTGCTACACCACAAGGTCTCAGGAAAAATTACACACTTTGTTACCCACAAAGATAAGGGGCGCTAACACTTCCCAACTCATTTGGTGCATAAGCACCCATGAAGGCATCCTTTCGGATATCCTCAAAGCTACTTACGCCTCCAGATATTTAGCCGCAAGTGGGACGTCAATCTCAACAGTATAATTCACTTTATCAATTCGGCTAGATAATAATTCCACTTGTCTTGATAGTTTTTCAGCTTGTCTTTTATATTCGGAAGGATCGAATAAAGCGATACGTTCCATGATAGCTCCTGAGCGATGATGAACATTGTATTCACGTTTTTGGGTTGTCGCCATCATTTTAAGGAGATCCAAACGTTCACGAAGCTGTTTTGCTGTTTCAATCGCTCGTGTCATCGAAATCGAACTTCCGTCCCATTCTACTTGATTATGTAAATTAGCTTGTTGGATGATTTCTTTTAATTCCAATAAATCCTGCTGAATGTCAGTAAACTCTCGAAAAACTCCTTCAACTGTCCGTTCAAATGGTGTATATGTTTCACCTTTTGGTACTTCAATGACATGGATGTTGATAATTTCAACATGAAGGTCACCAATCTTTTTATGGAGACTTGAGAGTAGATTAATAGCTTGTGCTAGCGTAATTTTCATAGAAACAGTCCTTTCATAAAACATATTATAAATAATAACATATGTAAATTCCAAAAACATCCAAAAAACCATTAAAAGGGATGAATGTATTATATATTCGCACTTAAAAGTAGAGAAAAGAAAAGGCGCTCAGGAAGAACGCTTTTCTGAAACGCCAAGATATTTTTTTAAAGCATCTTGAAGAATGTGTGAAAAATTCACATTGTGATCTTGAGCAAGGTCATCAAGCCATTTTGGTATGGTAAGTGTCTTTTTTACGGATTTGTTTTCAATCTCGTCCCTGTATGGTGACATCCATACCTCAATTAGAACGATAGCTTGGTTGTCAGTTTTCTTTATTTTGTATATATCGCTGGCTTGAGGGATTGGGTCATTATCATACTCCATACTATACAGATGTAATGCCAACGCCTCTTTTGTATTTTTGAAAGCTTCCTCTGTTGTATCAGCGCTTGGAAAACAGCCTGGTAAATCAGGAAATTCAATTGAAATGCCATCTTTTGCATAATTAAATATTGCGGGATATATATAGCGATCTTTTTTCATGTGAAATCTCCTTCTTGTCAGATTTATAAAAACAGTCTAAAATTAAATTCCTGCTTGTTTTGCAATACTTTTAAGTGTCCTTATTGGAATATCTTTTCTAGGATGAGTAATAGTTACCTTACCTTTTTTGGTTGGAGGTTTGTATTGGTGATGGTCCCCGACAGTATGTACTATTTACCAACCGTCTTCTTCTAATTTTTTAATTACTTCCCTTGAAGAATATGACTTCATAATATCTCCTTTCTATTATAAAGCGTATTATTATACGTGTAAAATCCAGATAAAAAACCCCTGCTGAAAAGCAAGGAAGGGCAATAAGATACTAATATAAAAAACCTGAATTATTATATAGATGAATATTTTCTAAGTACTTCTGAGCATCTAAAGGGTAAACGGAATCTGGAGAAATCCATTTCCATATTGAATTTTCAAACTTTTTGGCAATTAATCCGCTTATCAATATACCTGGTGATAGGACTTCATAGGGAAGCCCTGCTATATAAAAAACCTGATGGGTTTTAACATCTGAGGCCATGGTAATTCCATCGTCTATATTAATAATTTCAAAGATTAACTTCTTTGATTGGTTGTATTCATGGATATCATCTAAAAGCTTAGTAGTAGGAAATAATTCTTGGGAATCCTTGTCGAGAATGTCAGGGCTGATATGATTATAGAGGCAATTGAGCAGAAACTCACAATATTTTAAGTCGGTTTTGTATTCCTCAATGTAATGATTGACCATCTTGGAAAAGGAGCTTTCCTTCCTATTGTCGAGCCATTTAACAAACTTTTTTAATTCATTTAAAAATTGATCTACTTCTTTTTCATTCGTTGATAGATATATCTTAATCGGATAGAAGGCTACTAATAATTGCTCCCAAAAGGAGTTTCGGCATTCTTGCCATGAAGAGGGACAATTATCAAATAGATAATCTGTAAAATAAGCAGATAGCACCTGGAGGAAAGTGTTTCGGGATTGGTTTTTAGGTTTTTCTTGTTTGTATGTGATTAGATCATCTCCGTAAAACTCGAGTAGCCCGCGTGGACGCATATCAAACTTCAAACAGATTTCAACTTTTTCGAGAAATTCTCTTTTTTCATTTGGACAAGCAATAGATTCGAGGTAGATTCCTGTGTCGAGATAACCGCAACAAAGATGTCGGGCTTTTCTACTGCCACAATCACATAACATTATTTCACTCATGTAAAATCACCTTCCTGAAAAGAATTTAGTAGAATAGGAATAGTAGAATAAGTAAACTAGGGAAATTGCTCATTCAAGATATTTTAGAACATAAAACGACAGGTGCTTAGTGTCACCAGTCGTTTTATTATTTTAGACCGTATTTACATTAAAGAATCCGGAATCGCTTCAATTATATCTGCCATAGTAAATGAAATACAGGAAATAGTGGGGGAGGTGACTATTTCATTTTCTTGGAAGATGTTGACGAGTTCATAACGGTCATCTGCTAAAATATATTGCTCCAATGCAGCAGAATTTGGGTCAACAATCCAGTATTCAGGGATTCCGTAATATGAGTACAATTTTATTTTTGCGATTTTATCCCGTTTTAATGATGAGGGTGAAAGAATTTCAATCACTAAATCAGGTGCACCCTCTACGCCTCGTTTGCTGATAATCTCAAGTCGTTTTCTTTGTACAAGGACAATGTCTGGTTGTCTAACTTCCTTAGGCGACAGAATGACATCAACTGGAGCATACAAAATAAAGTATTCTGGTTCACAAGATTGAGTAATTCTTTTTTGCATTTCAAAGCTAATCAATTGGTGTGTAACAGTTGGTGCAGGGCTCATTAATTCTAACTGACCGGCAGCTAATTCATAGCGATTTCCGTCATCAATTGCCGCATAATCATCGTACGTTAGTCCGCCTTCTTTTATTTTAAATTTTTCTTTATTCGTTTTGTCTTTATTCAAAATGACACGACCACCTTTTTGACCGATTTCTTGTTTCTATTATAATAGTATTTTATAAGCCAATAATAAACTTTTTTGTTCTTAGTGGCATAACATGTTCGGGATATTGCCAAGTCCAAATCAATTCTCCGTTATTTTGACCGATTACCCCGTAAATAAGAATACTAGGTGATAATATTTGAGGTGGCATTCCTTCGATTAAATAATTAATGTTGGTATATATATCTGAGGCAATGACAAGTTCATTATTGATTTCTTTTATTTCGAAGATGAGCTTTTTATAATTTTCATAATCAGGAACATCTTTTAATTTGTATAGGTCCGAGAATTCGACGTGCCTTTTATTCTCGAAAATTTCGGGGTAGGCATGGATTAAGAGTTGATTTAGTAGGTACTCACATTCAAGTAGGTCATCTTTGGATTCCGCTATAAATTGATTGATAAGTTTATAGGAGGAAGTTCCGATTTTTCGGTCGAGCCAGCGGGTAAATTTTTTAAGTTCAAAAAGAAAGGTTTCGACTTCTTTTTCATTGGGAGTTATTGTTAATTGAGTAGGGTAGAATGCAAACAAAAATTCTTCCCAAAATAAAGATTGACATTCTTGCCAGGAGGTAGGGCAGTTATCTTCTAAGTATTCTGTAAAATATGTAGATAGAAAATGGAGAAATTTGTTTCGGTTGCTGCATTTAGGTTTTTCACGTTTATATGCAATAAGCTCATCTCCATAAAATTCAAATAAACCGCGTTTCCGCATCCCGAACTGTGAGCTTATTTTCACTTTTTCTAAAATTTCCATTTGCTCTTTTGGATCCGAAATAGGTTTAGACCAGATTCTTATTTGGGGAGTAGCTTTGCTGCGAATTTGACTAGAAGTTCTTCCATTCCGTTTATTAGACATATTTTCGAACATTAAAAATAACATCACCTTTCATTCTAATTTATAAGGATCAAATGAATAGACTGGATACATAGAAGGAGTTAGTAGAAGTAGAAAATTGGAGAAATTGCTAGAATTATGTCTATCATTATATCATAGATTTTATTTTCGAAAACAGTTTATTTTAAATTTAATATAATTTTGTGAGCAGGATTAATTTCTAGTCAAAAAATTTTTCAATAATTAATAATTGCAAGTTGTGTTTTCTTTTCTTATACTTTGAACAAATGTATTAAAATACCTATAGCAATTGTATGGTTACATAGAAAAATAAATCGACTTGGAAGATTACAACATTTATTTGAATTTTGTTAATGCTCTTAATACTTTTTAATACTGGAGGGAATTTTGATGGGAAAATACGAAGATGATAGTCTGGGGTTACATACAGACTTATATCAAATCAATATGGCCGAAACCTATTGGGAAGATAATATGCATAATCGAAAGGCAGTTTTTGAGATTTACTTTCGAAAGATGCCATTTGAAAATGGGTATGCCGTTTTTGCAGGTTTAGAGCGAATGATCGAATATTTGAATGAATTTAAATTCACGAAAAGTGATTTAGATTATTTAAGAGAAGAACTCGGCTATGGGGAAGATTTTATTGAGTATTTATCTACGATGAAATTCACCGGTACCATTCGTTCAATGAGAGAAGGGGAATTGGTTTTTGCAAATGAACCACTTGTTCGAATTGAAGCAACACTAGCTGAAGCACAAATTATAGAAACAGCACTATTAAATATTGTTAATTTTCAAACTTTAATCGCAACAAAAGCTTCAAGAATTAAACAAGTTATTGGTGATGGGCAGGTTGCGATGGAATTCGGTACTAGAAGAGCGCAGGAAATTGATGCTGCGGTTTGGGGTGCTAGAGCAGCCTATATTGGTGGCTTCGAAGCAACTAGTAATGTACTCGCAGGAAAATTGTTTGGTGTCCCAGTTTCAGGAACACATGCCCATTCTCTTGTTCAAGCCTATAAAGATGAATACACGGCTTTTCATAAATACGCTAGAAGGCACAAGGATTGTGTATTTTTAGTTGATACATATGATACTTTGAAATCAGGAGTACCCAACGCAATTAAAGTTGCTAAAGAGCTCGGGGATAAAATTAATTTTATAGCCATTCGATTAGATAGCGGGGACTTGGCTTACCTTTCAAAGGAAGCACGAAAAATGTTGGATGAAGCAGGATTTAAAGATACAAAGATTGTGGCTTCTAATGATTTAGACGAATATACGATCATCAATTTAAAACAACAAGGAGCCAAAATTGATAGCTGGGGCGTTGGCACGAAATTAATAACAGGTTACGACCAGCCAGCATTAGGTGCCGTTTATAAATTAGTGGCAATTGAAGATGATCATGGGGAATTAGTCGATACAATTAAAATTTCCGGAAATCCGGAAAAGGTAACGACGCCTGGTTTGAAAAAAATATACAGAATTGTGAATTTACGGAACAAAAAATCAGAAGGCGATTACATCGCGTTGGAACATGAGAACCCGCAAGACGAAAAAAGATTAAAAATGTTCCACCCAATCCATACTTTTATTAGTAAATATGTAACTAATTTTGAAGCAAGAGAACTTCATCATGATATTTTTTTAGATGGAAAGTTGGTTTATGAATTACCGACTGCTCATGAAATTCAACAATATACGAAAGAAAACATGTCACTACTCTGGGATGAGTACAAACGTTCTTTAAATCCAGCCGAATACCCTGTTGATTTAAGTCAAAAGTGCTGGGATAACAAAATGGAAAATATCGAGGAAGTAAAACGAAGAGTTGAGGAAATGGTGAACGGAGAGGAATAACTGTGAATTTTCAAAAGACCATCTGTTTAATTAAATGGAAGGTCTTTTTGTTTTGTGCTAGGAATAATTTGAACAAAGCAATTAGCGCCGCATTCCCCTTCAAAATCTATTGATTTAGTGGGG
>JAENZK010000472.1 GCA_016841285.1 Guptibacillus hwajinpoensis
TACACCACCTTGAACCTGCATGGAGCCTTCATCATGGCGGGCACTACGTGCTCGTGCGCGTTGTGCTTCCATCTCTACATTAAAGCCCTCTTTGTCAATCGCCATGCCCTCTTCTTCGCCATATTCCTCCGTTAACTCATATGGGAATCCATAAGTATCATATAAACGGAAGGCATCTTCGCCAGGAATGATAGTGCTTCCTTGATCTTTCGCTTTTTTAATAACTTCAGAAAGGATCGCAAGGCCTTCATGTAATGTTTCATGGAAGCGTTCTTCTTCATTTTTGATAACCTTTTGAATAAATTCTGTTTTTTCTTTTACTTCCGGATAAAAGTCAACCATAATTTCGCCGACTACCGGCACTAGTTCGAACATAAACGGACGATTAATATTGATCTTTTTCGCGTAACGAACGGCACGGCGCAGCAAACGACGTAATACATAGCCTCGACCTTCATTTGATGGAAGCGCCCCATCACCAACTGCAAAGGTAACGGTACGAATATGGTCAGCAATTACTTTAAACGCTTCATCTTTTTCAGTGCTTTCATTATATTTTTGACCTGAAATTTCTTCTGTTGCCTGAATAATCGGCATAAAAAGGTCAGTGTCAAAGTTAGTTGGAACTTCCTGCATAACAGATGCTACGCGCTCTAATCCCATTCCGGTATCAATATTTTTCTTTGGAAGCGGCGTATAAGTATGATCCGGGTTATGGTTAAATTCCGAGAAAACTAAGTTCCAAATTTCAAGGTATCTTTCGTTTTCTCCACCTGGATATAACTCAGGATCATTCGGGTCATTGCCAAATGCTTCGCCACGATCGTAGAAAATCTCTGTATTCGGGCCACTTGGACCTTCCCCGATATCCCAGAAGTTTCCTTCAATACGAATGATTCTTTCCGCAGGGATGCCAATATCGTTTAACCAATAATCGTAAGCTTCATGATCCTCCGGATGGATAGTTACAGATAATTTTTCAGGCTCCAATCCAAGCCATTTCTCACCTGTTAAAAACTCCCACGCAAATTCTATTGCTTCTTTTTTGAAATAATCGCCAATCGAGAAATTACCAAGCATTTCAAAGAAAGTATGGTGTCTTGCTGTTTTCCCTACATTTTCAATATCATTTGTACGGATAGACTTTTGGGCATTACAAATACGTGGATTCTCAGGAATAACACGTCCGTCAAAGTATTTTTTTAATGTGGCAACCCCGCTGTTAATCCATAATAATGATGGATCTTCGTGGGGGATTAGGGAACGGCTTGGTTCCACAGCATGTCCTTTTTCCTTAAAGAAATCTAAGTACATTTGCCGAATTTGGGCAGCTGTTAATTTTTTCATCTTTAAATCCTCCTAATTATGTAAAAAATATAATATATAGGTTTACTGTCTAGCTTCAGCACCCAGCGACTAGCAAACTTCACACTTCTCCACTTCAATAAGTCAACATCAGCTCGTTCCTCGCTGTGTTTCCTATATCTCATGTCAAAGTGCTCCAGCTTGTACATCGCTAAACTGGCGCTCCAGCTTTTCTAATTAAAAAGCTCTCGTCTCTACAGTAAACTGCAGGGACGAGAGCTATTATATCCTCGCGGTACCACCCTGATTATGAAAATCTCTCAATTTGGAGAGTTTTCATCACCTTTCTAGCCATAACGCGGCAAAACGGCTTAGGTTTATCAAATACGTCTAAGCACTCAGGAGTAGCGTTCAATTACTCTTCATTTAGAGTTCCTTTCAGCCAAGGGAACTCCTCTCTTTTTAAATGGGCTGTAATCTACTTCGTTCCGTCATCATTCATTCGTTTATTATTTATTTGCATTACTAAACTATTTTAGTCAAATACCGCCATATTTGTCAACAAATCAAATGCGCCTTGGCGTATTTGTGCCCAGATTTTTTAGGCCCACAGGACGTGGGTCACAAAGACGTTGCCACAGGATGTGGCGTTCTTAGTCTTTGATCCTCTCGAAAAACTACC
>JAENZK010000072.1 GCA_016841285.1 Guptibacillus hwajinpoensis
GTCGGATTAATCATCTCTCCTGATAAATTAAATGCCATACGTAAAGAACGCCTGAAAAACCTTGGATTAAAATCTGAAGCTAATTATGCAAGTTTTGAACGTATACTAGAAGAACTCGATTATGCTGAAAAAATAATGAAACGGATTGGTTGTCCAATCATTAATGTCTCTGACAAAGCTATTGAAGAAACAGCTGATTTTATTTTAGATATTCTAAAAAAAGAGAGGAGTTCGTAGTTAATGAAAAAGTACGTTTATCCGTTCAATGAAGGAAACGCAAGTATGAAGGAGCTATTAGGAGGGAAAGGCGCCAACCTAGCAGAAATGACGAATATCGGTCTGCCTGTACCTTCCGGTTTCACAATCTCTACAGAAGCTTGTAATGCCTATTATGATGCAGGAAAAGCCATTTCGCCAGAAGTGAACCAGCAAATTTTAACTGCACTTCAAAAGCTTGAACAACAAACAGGAAAACGTCTTGGAGATCCAACGAACCCATTGCTAGTATCTGTTCGTTCAGGCGCTGTTTTCTCAATGCCTGGAATGATGGATACGATTCTTAATTTAGGAATGAATGACGAAACAGTTGTCGGGATGGCTGAATTAACAAATAATCCCCGTTTTGCATATGACTCTTACCGTCGTTTTATCCAAATGTTTTCCGATGTTGTACTTGGTGTCGATGTTTACTTTTTTGAACAGCTTTTAGAAGAATATCGGGAACAAAAAGGCTATTCTTCCGACCCTGAGCTAACGGCTGAAGATTGGAAAGAGATTATTAAAGGCTATAAGGAAATTGTAAAAAAACGGACGAAAAAGGAATTCCCGCAAGATCCAAAAGAACAGCTATTTCTTTCTATTAATTCAGTCTTTGATTCATGGAATAACCAGCGCGCGATTGTGTACCGTCGTTTAAATAAAATCCCAGAACATTTAGGAACGGCCGTGAACATTCAAATGATGGTATTTGGAAATATGGGTGATGATTCAGGTACAGGTGTTGCCTTCACACGTAATCCATCAACGGGAGAGGCTGTCCTTTATGGTGAATACTTAATTAATGCTCAGGGAGAAGACGTTGTTGCAGGCATACGTACACCAAAACCTATTCATACTCTAAAAGATGAAATGCCAACTGTGTATCAACAATTTGCGGACACATGCCATCAATTGGAACAGCATTATAAAGATATGCAAGACATTGAATTTACGGTGGAGCGGGGTAAACTTTTTATCCTTCAAACCCGTACAGGAAAAAGAACAGCTCAAGCTGCGATTCGCATTGCTGTGGAAATGGTTGAGGAAGGAATTATTGATAAACAGACCGCTATCCTGCGTGTTGACCCGGATCAATTGAATCAATTACTTCATCGCCGTCTTGACGATACAGTGGAGCGCAATCTGTTAGCCAAAGGTTTACCGGCTTCACCAGGTGCTGCAACGGGTGGAGTTGTCTTTGATGCAGATGAAGCTGAAGTTCTTGGGAATGAAGGAAAAAGAGTCATTCTTGTTCGTCCTGAAACAACTCCTGATGATATTCATGGTATTGTCGCTGCACAAGCTGTTCTGACAAGCCGTGGCGGCATGACAAGCCATGCTGCCGTCGTAGCAAGAGGGATGGGCAAAGCGTGTATTTGCGGATGCGAAGACTTGAAAATAGACTTGAGTAAAAAGCAGTTTATTGTTGGGGATACGGTTGTGAACCATGGTGATGTGATCACGATCGATGGTGCTACAGGTGAAATTATGCTCGGTGAAATTCCAATGATTGAACCGGAGCTGTCTGAAGAATTCAAGCTTCTATTAGAGTGGGCGGACGAAACTAGGAAACTAGGAGTTCGGGCCAATGCTGATAACCCTGTAGATGCTGCCAAAGCTTTTGAATTTGGTGCTGGAGGCATCGGGCTTTGTCGGACAGAGCACATGTTTATGGATCCAAAACGAATCCCGATCGTTCAAAAAATGATCCTTGCTGAAACGTATGAAGAGCGCAAAGAAGCACTTGATGAGTTGTTGCCAATGCAGCAAGGGGATTTTGAAGGTATTTTTGAAGCGATGCAGGGCTTACCTGTAACGATCCGTTTATTAGACCCACCACTCCATGAGTTTTTGCCGGATAAGGAAGAGCTTTTAGTGGAAGTGACTAAGTTACAAATTACAGATCCTAGCAATGAGGAACTCGAACAGAAAGAAAAGCTATTGAAAAAAGTAAATCAGCTTGCTGAGTTCAACCCAATGCTTGGTCTCCGCGGCTGTCGTCTTGGAATGATGCATCCGGAAATCTACGAAATGCAGGCGAAAGCAATCTTTTACGCGATCGCTACATTAAATGACAAAGGCTTAGCAGTGAAGCCGGAAGTTATGATTCCACTCGTAGGACATGTAAATGAATTAAAAGAAATGCGGGAGCTCGTTATTAATGCAGCCAATGAAGTTCAAGCGGAAACAGGCAAGGAATTCAATTACCTCATTGGTACAATGATTGAAATCCCACGGGCCGCTTTGACTGCAGACCAAATTGCAGAAGAAGCAGATTTCTTCTCATTCGGTACCAATGATTTAACCCAAACAACATTTGGTTATAGCCGTGATGATGCGGAGGGCAAGTTTTTACAAGCGTATATCAGCCATAAAGTATTACCTGAAAACCCATTTATTGTTCTTGACCAAGAAGGTGTTGGAAAGCTGGTTGAAACTGGAGTAAAATTAGGACGTCAAACAAATCCAACCTTAAAAACTGGTATTTGCGGTGAGCATGGCGGCGAAAAGCAATCTATTGAATTCTGCTACAATACCGGCTTAGACTATGTAAGTTGTTCACCATACCGTGTACCACTCGCACGACTTGCTGCGGCGCAGGCAACTATTCGTAAGGAACAATAATGCAAGGGAAGTACATTCCCTTGCTTTTTTTTGTCCACCCCAGTATTTGACAAAATCTTACATCCACGGTGTGATAGAATCCTAGTATAGGTATATTTAACCATGTCGATTATGGTTTAAGTAGTTTGAAAGGGGTTTACATATGGAAGTCTTTTTAGCCAGACAACCTATATTAAAAAGTAATGAAGAGATTTTTGCTTATGAACTATTATATCGTAGTCAAAAGCAACAAAACATCTCTGAGATTAATGGGGATAAAGCAACGTTGGATGTTTTAAATACGCTTATGCAAATAGGAATAGATGAACTTTCAGAAGGTAAACTTTGCTTTATTAATTTTACCGATAATTTACTTAAATATGAATTCCCTAATTATCTAAGGCCAGATATGTTTGTAATTGAAATACTTGAAAATGTTGTCTTTACCGATGAACTTATAGATCAGTGTAGAAGGCTGAAAGTGCAAGGATATAAGATTGCATTAGATGATTTTGAAATGCTGGGGGATGAAGAAAACTTTGATAAAATTATGAAAATCGCAAGTATCGTAAAAATAGATGTTCAAAAGACCTCCAGAGCTGAGCAGCAAAAGTTATTTCAACTTTTTAAACCTTACAATATAGAGCTGTTAGCCGAGAAAGTTGAGACTAGAGAAGAATATGAACAATGTTTAAGGGATGGGTATAAATACTTTCAAGGATACTTTTTCTGTAGACCAACAATCCATTCAACAAAAGATTTGGAGGCCCATGGTAGTACTTTTTTTGAAGTCATGATGGAACTTTCAATACCTGAACCAGATATTACTAAAATAGCAGATAAAATTGAAAGAGACTTGTCAACTTCCTATAAGTTGCTCAAACTGGTTAATTCTCCAGTGTTTCTAGGGAATAATAAAATTAAATCTATAAAACAGGCAATTATGTTGATTGGATTAAAAGAATTAAAGAAATGGATTTACCTACTTTACATGAGGGAACAATCTGATCAAAAACATCATATTCCAAATCAACTTATCAAATTAAGTCTTATACGAGCTAAGGCCAGTGAATTGATTGCAACAAACATTGGACAACGACATGAAAGTCCAAGCTATTTCTTAGTTGGGATTCTTTCATTGATGGATACGCTCCTAAGGGTACCTATAGAAAAGATAATTGAGAAATTACCACTGGATAATAACATAAAAGATACTTTATTAGGAGTTCAAACACCCTATCGGGATGTTCTTGAATTGGTCATTAGCATTGAAAAAGGTGAATGGTCTGAGATTGATAAACTTTCAAATAAAATGGATATAAATAAAGAAACACTTAACAATCATTACTTAAATGCTATTAAGTGGGCAAGTGAAGTTTATAAAAGATCGTTATCGTAAGGGGGAAGAAGAGGGGATTTTTATGTCAAGATATAATCGGAACGAGGCATTCCGGTACGAGTTTGTGCCAGCTATCTACTGTTTTTTTAAAAGTCGAAATGGGGCTAATGAAATGCTAGATGGAGAGATTATGGATATTAGCCCATGTGGATTAAAATTAAAAACTGCTACCGATATTCCACTTGCAGAAATGCTTTATATCGATTTTGCAATCATAACGCCCATATCTGTGAGAGGAGATATAAGGTGGAAAAGGAATTATGGATCGAATTTTATATATGGTGTTCATCTGAAAAATGATACTGATTTACAAAAACAAATTACTTATGAATTAAAGCAATATGTAAAAAGAAAATAGTACATTGAAGAAAGTAAAAGGCAATCATTTCACAGAATCGTAAAATACTAAATCAAAATTGTCAATCGATACAAAAATCGGTTGGCTTTTTTGTTTTTTGTGGCCGTATAAAACAAAAGACAAAGAATCTATAATGAAGCCATGAATTAAATGTTCATTATTTCACATAGTTAAAACTTATTTAAAATGGACTTTTAAAAAGCGAGGTGAATTCAAATGAATTCAGAAACTAATAAATTACATTCTGTAATGAAAGAAAGAAAAGCACAATACGAAATTATCCAAGCTATATATAGCGAACCTCTATCGCTGGAAGTTTATCAAAAATGGAAGGAACAAACACCAACAGAACTTGAACAGCTTGATAAACACTATAGAGAGTTTTTTGAAGAACTAGCTATTAATGATGTGGAAGAAGTTTTCAATAAGGAAAGGGAAAACTATTTACAATTGTTTTTTGGGCCGGGACACATCCCAGCGCCTCCTTGGGAGTCTGTTTACAGGACGAAGGAAAAATTATTATTTGGAGACCCTACCTTAAGTTTTAGAAAAAAGTTAAGAGAATTCAACCTCTATTACGATGGAGAAAGTAAAGAACCAGAAGATCATATTTCAGTAGAATTGGAATTCATGATTTATCTCATCGATCAATGCCTATTTGCTATTGAAAATGAGAGAGAAGTGGATTTTAAGAGAGCGCTCCAAGGCCAATTCTCTCTGCTGGACGACCATTTAATCAACTGGGTGGAACAATTTACGAATGACATTGCTTCATCAACAACTAGTTTTCTTTATCGAGGTTCAGCAAATTTTTTAAGAAATTTAATTTTTCAAGATTACCAGTATTTAAGTGAAATTAAGGAGGTATTAAACCATGAGTGAGAACTTATTCCAAAAGATTATCGACAAAACTATGCCTCGCCGAACATTTTTGAAAATAACAGGTGCAGTCACAGCACCGGCTGTTATTGGAGGTGTTGTATCTACAAAAAAATTAGCTGAAAAAGTCCAAGCAGCAGAAATTGAGGTTAAAGAGGACATAATCCCAACTTGCGGAACTACAAACTGTGGCGGTCGTTGTTTAGTAAAAGCGCACGTGAAAGATGGTACAATCGTACGTATTTCTACAGATGATGCTAATGAGGATACATTAACCTGTCCACAAATTCGTGCTTGTTTGAGAGGTCGTAGTTATCGGCAATTTGTATATAATCCAGAGCGTTTAAAATATCCTATGAAAAGAGTCGGAAAAAGAGGAGAAGGAAAATTCGAAAAGATCTCTTGGGAAGAGGCAATCAATACTATTTACAATGAAACAGAGAGGATCACCAAAAAATATGGCCGAGCTTCTCTTTATAGTAATTATGGTTCTGGAAACTGGGGTGGTATTACAAGTGGCCGGGTTATGTTTAATAAATTAATGGGGATGACAGGTGGTTACCTTGGATATCACAACACATATAGTACAGCCCAAACATCTCATGCGACACCATATACTTATGGAACAGGAAGTACTGGAAGTAGTCTAGATTCACTAGTTAATTCAAAATTAATCATTCTTTGGGGCTTTAACCCTGCTGAAACAATCTTTGGAACGCCTACTAATTTTTATTTACAAAAGGCAAAAGAGGCTGGGGCAAAGTTTTATGTAGTAGACCCTCGACAAACAGATACAGCCGTGGCGTTAGCGGACGAATGGTTCCCGATACGCCCAACTACTGATAATGCATTAATGGATGCAATGATGTATGTCATTATTACTGAAAATCTGCATGATAAAGAGTTCCTAAATAAATATTGCATTGGTCACGACGAAAGTCATTTGCCAGAAGGTGTACCAGAGGGAGAGTCTCTAGAAAGCTATATTTTAGGAAAAAAAGACGGAATTCCAAAAACTCCCGAATGGGCCGAAAGAATCTGTGGTTTGCCATCAAATAAAATCCGTCAGCTTGCGCGTGAATATGCAACGGCTAAACCAGCTGCCTTAATTCAAGGTTGGGGCCCGCAGCGCCATATGAATGGTGAACAAATAGTACGTGGTAGTACTGTCTTAGCCTCTCTAACAGGAAATGTAGGAATAAATGGTGGTTGGGCTTCAGGTGCAGGGTACTTTGGTAGGACATCAATTGCTTCAGTCCCAAATGTACCAAATCCACTTGGACTTTCAATCCCTTGCTTCCTTTGGACAGACGCAATTACTCGTGGGACAGAAATGTCTGCTGAAGATGGAGTGAAAGGATTAGAAGAAGGAAAAACTTTACCAGCTAATATAAAGATCATTTATAACATGGCAAGTAATGCTCTTATTAATCAACATGGAAATATAAACCAAACCAAAAAAATCCTTGAGGATGAAGGCTTGGTAGAATTTATTGTTGTAAGTGATATTTTCATGACTCCTTCAGCAAAGTTTGCTGACATCCTGCTTCCATCCAATACATTCTTTGAGCGTTATGACATTGGCCTACCTTGGACTTATGGGGATTATGCAATCCTCTCTCAAAAGGCAATTGATAGTTTATATGAATCAAAATCAGACTATGAATGGTTAACAATGTTAGCGAAGAAAATGGGAGTTGAAAAGGAATTTACAGAAGGAAAAACAGAGGAAGATTGGGCGAAATGGGTAATTGAAGAAACACGCAAAACAGATCCAACTTTTCCAACTTGGGAGAAAATGAAAAAAGAAGGCATCCATAAATGGAAATTCGATAAACCAACAATAGGGTTTGAGGCACAAATTAAAGATCCGGAGAATAATCCATTCCAAACACCATCGGGAAAAATCGAAATTTTCTCTAAGCAATTATGGGATATGAATAAGCATGATGTTATACCTGCAATTCCAAAGTTTATAGCAGTTAATGAAGGTCCGGAGAGTAGCTTAACCGAAAAATACCCGCTTCAGTTAATAGGCTGGCACTATAAACGCCGTTGCCATTCAACACATGATAATAATCCGTGGATGGAAGAGGCAGGAAGACAAGAAATGTGGATGAATTCAATTGATGCGGGAAAAAGAAATATTAAGAATGGTGACTTAGTAAAAGTCTATAATGACCGAGGTATTGTAAAAATCCCAGTCTTGGTGACAAATCGTATAATCCCAGGAACGGTTGCCATACCACAAGGAGCTTGGCATACGGCAGATAAGGATGGGGTGGATATAAGAGGTGCTATTAATACTCTTACTACACAAGAGCCATCACCGTTAGCAAAAGGAAATCCACAGCATACTAATCTAGTTGAAGTTGAGAAGGCATAAGGGGGAGGGAAACAAAATGACTCAATTAGGATTTTACATTGATATGTCTCGTTGTATTGGATGTAAAACTTGTGTGATTGCTTGTAAAGACAAAAATGATAATGAGGTAGGTATAAATTTTAGACGTGTATATCCATTTGAAAACGGTAATTTTACTGTAAATAGCGATGGAACATTAATAAATAACGTGCAGTCTTATTACCTATCAATTTCTTGTAATCATTGTGAGGAGCCGAAATGTGTTGCAAACTGTCCAACACAAGCAATGCACAAAAGAGAAGAGGACGGCGTTGTCGTAATCGATCATGATAAATGTGTTGGTTGCAAATATTGTGAATGGAATTGCCCATATGGCGCTCCGCAATATAATGAAAAACTAGGAAAGATGACGAAGTGCAATTTATGTGTTGATTTATTGGAAAAAGGAGAAAGACCAGCTTGTGAAGGGGCTTGTCCGGTCCGTGCGATTGAAATTGGACCTATAGACGAGCTTCGGAAAAAATATGGAATAGTGAATGAAATTAAAGGGATGCCAAGTGCATCAATTACAAAACCAAATATTGTTATTACACCACATAAATATGCAAATTAAAGGAGGTTCCTACCATGCATGAATGGCCATTATTAATTTTTACAGTCTGTATGCAGGCAGCCATTGGCGGCATGCTGATGCTCTGGCTCTATTACAAGAAAATATCTTATAGTGGTGAGGCAAAAACATTTGCAGCTATGCGCATGCCACTTTTAGTCATAGCCGGCTTATCATTAATCGGATTAATTGCATCTTTTGCACATTTAGGTACACCAACAAATGCTTTTAATACAATTCGAAATATCGGCTCATCCTGGATGAGTCGTGAGATCCTTGTAACAGGTATGTTTATTGCAGCGGTGTTTATTACAGTCGGCTTAGCTATTGTACAGAAAAGGGTAAATCCAATGCTTTTACTAATTTCAGCTTTGATCGGTTTAGTTGATATTTACTGTATGGCTGCAATTTATGCTAAAACATTAGTAAGTGGCTGGAATTCAATAAATACCTTTACATCTTTTTATGGTACTGCTTTAGTGCTAGGTCCAGTTTTAATAGTAAGTTTTATTGCACCGGCATATAAAGAAAAGGCACAAAGTTTGATTAAATACTCATTTTTTATCGCAATGGCTGGAATAGCGATTCAATTAATTGGCTTAGCGTTGTTTGGAACAGTAAATCATGAGGTCAATATGATTGCTGGTACGAATGCAATGACTGAATTAGCGGGATATCAGGGTACAGTTGCATTACGCTGGATTATTGAAGTCATTGGTGTAGGTGTCTTGGGTTTTATAGCAAAGGCATCGAACAAAAAGGTTTCTCTATCCTTTGCTTATCTTGCTTTAGCAGCAATCGTTTTGGCTGAAGGTATGAGTAGATATGTGTTTTATGTTCTTGGTTCGTAACCAGCAGGTTAATGGATATAGCAGGGCTGTAAGGTTCTTCTCCCTTTTTCTTACTGCACTTGTTAAAGAAACTTTAAGGGCCGTCTTCATAGACAGCCCTTTTTTCTAGTCTTCGTTAGTTATAAAATATCTCTTTCTAGTTTTAACAGGATAAAAGGCAATCGAAGGTCTAGTAATTTGAATATCGGGAAAACCTTCAATGGCTGGGACAGCCCTTTCATCGTAAAAATTATTGTAATCAATGATGCTCAAAGACCTTGTGGTACAAGCCTCCACACATGCCGGTAACAAACCAGCATTCTGTCTTGGGTAACACATTTGGCATTTACTAACCTTTTGTGTCTCAGGGTCAAATTGCGGTGCGCCATAAGGACATACACCGACACATAATTGGCAGCCTGTACATAAACTTTGATCAATTTGTACAATCCCATCTTGTCGTTTCGTAAATGCTCGTTCAGGGCAGACACGGAAGCACTCCGGACTGTCACAATGATTGCAAGAAACAGACAAAAACATATCAGGTGAGATTCGTTGCAGCCTTCTCCAATTGACAGAAACGGGAGTTTGATTTTCATTTTTACATGCTATTTCACATGCTTTACAACCTATACAATCATCGGCATTGAATAAGAATCCTAGCTGTTTAAACATGGGCTTCCCCCCATTTTCTAATCTTAACCCTACTGTCATAAAAGAATACACTAGATTCACTGTGGATATTTTCATTTTTTACGTAGATCAATTGATTAATAGGGTCATGGCCAGCTTGAGGGGCAAGGACTATATTTTGTGGTAAAAGCTTATTAATTCTCACCCTACCAGTAATCATCCCGTATTCGTTAAATACCTCTATCTTCATCCTATCTTGAAGGTCATGATTCCGTGCAATATCATCAGAAATTTCGATTATCATTTCCTGTTCACCACCATGTAGCCATGGGTTTATCTCATATTGCGAATGGATTTTAAGCAATGATTGTGGTGTCAGCAGTTGATAAGGGCATTCCTTCTCCTTAGCAAATGATTTATTATAAGACTCTCCTTCTACTATCTTTTCAGGTGATAATAAACGAATCTTTTTGTCCTGTTCTAAAAATATCTTACTTTTCTTTTTGTGATGTGGCCTTACCAGTAAATCTTTATAGCTTTCGATATTATAGAGCTCCATCATTTCAGGCGTCAATTCTTCCTTAATCCAATCGATTGGCTCTTTTTCAGCAGGAAAATTAGAAAAGCCGGGCGATAGTTCATTAAGTTTAGTAGTCAGTTCCCTTGCAATTTTCAAATCACTTTTTGCTTCGTAAAAAGTTGGAATTGCCTTCTGATTTATCGATAACCAGTAATGCCAGTAGCCTACATGGAGGTCTTCCTCTTCAAAATGTGTTGCAGCCGGCAAAACAATATCAGATTGTACGGCTGTCTTTGTTAAGAAAAGGTCAACGGTAACAATGAGTTCCAATTGTTTACTTAACTCTTCCCACGCTTTTAGGTCTTGATCCTGGCTAACGATGTTTCTTGATGCAATCCATAGTAATTTTAATGGAGGGTTTTGTAGTGAAATTGCACTCTCAGAAAAGTTACTAATGTCAATTTCCCGTGAAAATGGGATAGTAGGATGGTCCGGTCCACTATGGTTTAACAACGCTAAAGGAAATTGTTCAACATCAAAGTGCATGAAATAAAGACCCCCATCAGGTAAGGAAAGATTCCCGGTCATGGCAGCTAAACTATTAATGGCTTCTATGCTGTTGTTTCCATTTCGATTACGCTGAAGTCCAAGTCCAACCCACGTGGCTGCAGGTTTAATTGAGCCGTATAATTCGGATAACCCGATGATTGCTTCCAATGGAGTGCCTGTTCTTTTAATAATATCCGTAATTGTTAAACCATTCACAAGAAAGGCTTTATAAGCATCCCATCCACTGGCTTGTTCTTCCGCGATGTCTTTTGTGTATCTTCCGGTTTCATATAGAATCTTTGCAATCCCCAATGCAAGCCACATATCCATTCCAGGCTTTATTTGAATATATAAATCTGCCTTTTTAGCAGTTTCTGTATAGATTGGGTCAATAACAACAAGCTGAGCACCTTTTCTTCGTGCTTCATATATAAACTTCATCTGGTGTACATTTGTCACAGCTGGGTTTGAGCCCCAAATTACTATTAGCTTTGCATTAGCCATATTTTCTGGGACGGATGAGTAATTTTCTCCGAACGAATGTTTCAGGGCGATCCTCCCCGTTTGTGCACATGGATTTCCGACTGTTTTCGTATGTGGTCCAAAGCTATTGAACATTCCTTCTGTAGCATAATGAAGGATACCTAAATTTCCGGAGAATTTGTTATAGCCAAGCGCTAGATTAGAGCCGTATCTATGATTTAATTCAATCATTTTGTTGGCAATGATCGCATACGCTTCTTCCCAAGATATTCTGCTCCAATTTCCAGAGCCTCTTGGTTTTTGGATCATTGGATATTTGAGCCGGTCTGGATGGTAGACATATTGTGTGTACGCATATCCTTTTGCACATAACCTGCCTTGATTGTACCCGTTGTCCGGGTCTCCAGTAACTTTTACGAGTCTCTCGTTTTCGATGTAGGAAAGCATTGCACATGTCCCGTAACAGTTCCGTGGGCAAGTATTTCTAAAAATTTGAGGGTCCAAAATATATGCAGCTCCTTCTTATAATTGATGAAGCTGCTTAATTTTAAAAGCAGCTGAAATATCTAGTTTTATATTAAAGTCATCCAGCTTTATATTTAAGATTTCTTCGATTCTTTTTAGACGATAGCGCAATGTATTACGATGAAGAAATAATGCCTTGGATGTTTGGGTTATGTCGAAATGATTGGCGGCAAAGGTTTCTAAGGTTACCATTAGATCGCCATCATTGGAAGCGTCGTATTTTTCCAAGTTTCCAAGAATAGTCTCGTAATATTCCTTTAAATCCTGAAGGTCATGTTTATAAATAATCCTTTCTAATCCTAATTCAGAAAAGAATGGGATCTCTATATTTAGTAATAATCCTAAATCATAGGCAACTTTTGCCTCTTGAAAGCTGCGGAATAATTCAGTTGGGTTACTATAAGCCTTGCCAATTCCACATACCACTTTATATTCAGGATAAATGGATTGGATATTATTAATTACTGAATAGGAAAATTCCTTTACCTCATCTTTATTGTTTACCGGGCCATCAATCGTTTGAAATGGATAAATCACAATAACTTGATTTTGTTTAATTAAAGTGATGGGTATTTTACCACGATCAGATAGTAATTTTCCGATGCAGCCGTGTATTCTATTTAAGATTTGTTTTGCTGCAGAAAAGTGATTATGTTCCATTAATGAAAATACTATCGTTTGATGAGGATTATTAAAATTCCAACCCCATATATTTCCGTTTTCAATAATATCTTCTCTTTGTTTCATATTTCCATAAAGAAGGTCAAATAAAAAGGCGACTTTGTATTTAACCTTTTCCTGGTTTATTTCCTCTAGTTTTTGCATCTGAATGGCACACAAAGATGCTGCGAAAATTACTATTTTTATATATTGATTAAAATCGAAAGTCTCATCTCCAAGGATGAAGAGAAAACCAAAGGTAGTATTCATATGAATGATCGGAGCGGCCATTCCTACGAATTTTTCATCTGCAATTTGAATATTAAAAATTCTAGTATTGTTATCATTAGATGAATGTAATTCTTCAGAGATGAAGGAAGGAAAACACCCAAGACTCATGGGCATGCCTGATGAAAATAATACTTTATAAAGGGGATCGGTAATAATGACTGGAAGAGAAATTATAGATTTCATCCTTTGCAGAAGGTGGTCAATACTGATACTTGATGCAACTAACAGCTCATTTGCATAATCAGGAATAGCTTGATAGTCTTTCACGGTAGGTCCTGCCTTTCTCTATCTTCATGTGGTTTAAGCTGCTTTTAAATTATCTTACCCTACTAATTTTAGAAGGACAATGAATGTCACAATTCCGTAAGAAAATAGTTGTAAGTTTGTACAAAAAAATAGTCAATAATTCGTTTAGATTGGCCATGCCAGTATCGGCCCAAAAAACATATACTAATAGTAGGAAAGGATTTGTGAGACTCTTAACAAGGATAAAGTGGGGGATAGGAATGGGAATACTAAGTTTATGGGTGGAGAGTTTAACTTATGAATATGAAATATTAAAATCTTGCACACACCACAAAAGCCCCCGTTCAAAATGTAAAAAATGTCAGGAAAGTTGCAAAAAAAATGCGATTTCTTTTATAAATGGAATTCCGTCTATTAACTCTGAGCAATGTACACAATGCGGAGACTGTATTTCAGCGTGTACTGTTGGGGCTGTTGCCGGGATTTTTCCAGCAAGAACAGTCAAGAATCATCAATTGGTAATAACAGGGGACCAAGCTCCAGCTACGAAGGAATTACTAGTTTATTATAAAAAAGGAATAAAAGAAATCGTCTATGATGGTGAATTATCTGAAGAGTGGCGGCAATCAATTGAGGATACGAATCAGACTCTACACCTTCTAGGTGAACCTTCTTTCACTTTAATGAATGGAAAAATGGATGCGACGACAATTGAAATGACAAGAAGAGAATTATTTTTCAGTTGGAAAAAAGAAGCGAAAACAATGATGGTAAATATGGCACCAGCCAAATGGCGCTTCAATCAGGAGGATTTACAATTAGCAAAATATTATCCTAACCATCAATTTGCAGAAGTAACTTTGGATGCCAGTAAATGTACTTTATGTAAAGCCTGTGAAATTCTTTGTCCTCATGAATGTCTTAAAATAACCGAAAACAGTTTTGTTATAAATACCCAAAGCTGTTCAGTCTGCCATTTATGTGAGGATATTTGTCCGGAAAAAGTGTTAACTGTGACCGAAAAAGTATCTGAGCTCAAAGTTTTAAACTTACCTGTTGTAACTAAAGTATGTAGTACGTGTGGTCAAAACTTCAAAACGTTGACTGAATCAGATGAAATATGTGTGCCCTGTGAGAAAAGGAAAGAATTATTAGCTATTTACTAAAGAAGAAATCCCGCCTAGCACTTAAGGGCGGGATTCTTGGTTCACTTCCATATATAGTACTTGAATGAATTTTTTTATATTAATTCGCGCATGTCCATTTTCCTCTGGCTGCTTCCCTTCTAGTTCCAACATTTTTAATCGAACCTGAGGAAAATCAAAATAAGTGGAGGCATATTGCTCAAACGTTGGGTTTGAATAATCATCAATTCCTAAAGAAGCGATATGTTCGAGGGATTGATGAAGGGCTCGTCTGACCCTTTGTTCTGAAGCTTTTGCTTCTTTTTGATCTTTAAACCCGAGCCTTTTTAGCGCAACTTCTTCAAACAGATCTTTTAAAGGCGGTATGCCTATTTTACCTTCGAGTTCTTGTTGCTTTAAAATTTCCAAAATGTCCAACAGATCTTTATGTCCGCCTTCACAAAGGATACCTAAATCTAACAGTTTATATTTGGCGGTAGCAGCGATGTTGCTCGAAGATTGGATGGAAAGATTGCTATCAGGCATTTGAATAGACGTGTTATTTAACTGATATAAAGACTGTTGAATATTTTGAATCGATTTTTCTAGTAATATTCGTTCCTTTACTTTAGTTAAAACCCCTACCACCTCAAGGCGGTTAATCGGTTTCATGATGTAATATTCAATTCCTAAGGAAAAAGCCTCACCAATCAATTCCTTAATTTCCACCTGTGAAATCATGACTATTTTCCCTTGATAGGCAGGTCTAATATGACGAATCGTTTCAATTCCATCCCGTTTTGGCATTAATAAATCAATGATTAAAATGTCGATATTTTTGGCGATTAATAAAGAATCTGTTATCTCTGAACCATCGCTTGCTTCTCCTTCAATCGATCCAAAATCTCCATCTTCTATTATATCAGCAAGCATCGCTCGTACAGATTCATCATCATCTACAAGAAAAAATCGCATTTTATTCCCCCCGTTCCGTTAATTGTTCAATTGGTAATCGGACTATAAAAGATGTTTTCTTTTCTTCGTCAAGATTTATAAGTTCTATCGTACCATTCAGATGCTCAACGACATCCTTTACGTAAGTTAATCCAATCCCATTTGATGCGACACCTGATTCATTATATTTTGTTGTAAACCCTGCTTGAAAAATTAAATTTCTATGGCGTTCGGAAATACCGGGTCCATCATCGGATATTTTAATAATGAGCATGTCCTCTATTATGGAAATTTGAATTGCAATCGTTACAGCCAGTTTGCAGGCTTCGACTGCATTTGAAACTAGATTATTAATAATCGAAAGAAGGATAAAGGTATGATACTGACTTAACTGAGACTGCTCTTCAATATCTACCTCAAATATAATATTTTTTTCCAGTGTTTGACCATACCGTATATTCGTAGTTACGACGATGTCGATAATCTCTTCTATTTTCATAAAGTCATCTAATTGTTCTTTTTCCATTAATTTAGATAATCCAGCATGGATGCGCTGGTTATCTTTTTTCATTTCATGTACCTGACCGGCAATTGAGAGGATGGAGGTTGTATAGGGCTTCATTTCTTCCTGTTCCTTCATTTCTCTATATAAACTGTAACAATCTCGTGTGACTTCTTCCGCATTTTTCATCGATTTTTTTAGCTGTACCATTTCTACATATAAATTAGAAATATGCATTAACAACTGTTCGTTTCTTTTGCGTTGGGCTTCTTCCGCAAGCTTAGCCTCACGGAGAATAAGAATATTAAAGAAACCGAGAACGAAAAAGCTTCTAAAAATAGCAATCATTCCAATTACGGTTAAACTATAAAAAGTTAATGGGTTGTGTGAAAAAAGCGAGCGAAAAGAAATTTCCATTACACTCGCAGCTACCTCAATAATAACCCCTAAAACCCCAATGAAAAACGGCTTATCATAGAATGTTTTTACCTTTAATAATTGAAATAAACTTGCAAAGGTCATGTAATAGAAAAACACCGGGAAATGTAGCGGTATGACTTCATTCCATACTACATCATCCATTCTAATCGAAGCTAATAAAACCCGAAAGGCTACAACGGCAGCTCCAACAAGGAAACCGGATAGAACGGGATGCGTTTTTTTCGACCACAATAATAATAGAAAAAACACCGGTGTACCGAGGCTTACCCGCAAATCACCTTACAATGGATAAAATTT
>JAENZK010000473.1 GCA_016841285.1 Guptibacillus hwajinpoensis
TTTTTAGCTGATGTAAAGACTAAGCTTACCAGTAGAAGAAAAAAACAGAAGAGCAAAGAAAAACGACGTAAAAAAGCTGAAATTGTAGAAGAAGAGATTGAACTGGAAGAGGGAAAAACAGAAACAATCATTTTAGATCATGGCTTACATGAAACCGTAGAACCGATCATTTCTGATTTTAACGAAGTCGCAAGTACTGATAATTCTGATCATCCTCATACGGACGAGATCATAACACCAACTCCAACGACTAATGCCAAAAAAGAAGTGGACGAGCCTATAGATGGAGCGGATGTTGTTGTACCGATGACCTTTACTGAAGTCGCAAATGAAGCTTATCAATTACCGACAAATGATCTTTTGAAGAAGCCAGTACATAATAATCAAAACCAAGAGAAAAAATTAATTTCGATCAATGCGCAGAAATTAGAAAAAACCTTTGATAGTTTTGGTGTAAAGGCACGGGTAAGAAAAGTTCATTTAGGACCAGCGGTTACAAAATATGAGGTGCATCCTGATGTTGGTGTAAAAGTAAGTAAAATTGTGAGCCTTAGTGATGATTTAGCATTAGCCCTGGCCGCTAAAGATATACGGATTGAGGCTCCGATTCCCGGTAAATCTGCTATCGGGATTGAGGTTCCAAATCTGGAAGTGGCGATGGTTTCATTACGGGAGGTTTTAGAATCAAAAAATAATAAACCCAATGCCAAATTGATGGTTGGACTTGGCCGAGATATTTCGGGTGAAGCGATACTAGCGGAACTAAATAAAATGCCGCATCTTCTTGTCGCAGGGGCAATAGGAAGCGGGAAAAGTGTATGTATCAATGGGATTATTATAAGTATCCTAATGAGGGCTAAACCGCATGAAGTAAAGTTAATGATGATTGACCCTAAAATGGTGGAACTTAATATGTATAACGGGATCCCCCATTTATTAACACCGGTTGTTACGGACCCTAAAAAGGCTTCACAAGCGTTGAAAAAAGTCGTTTCGGAAATGGAACGACGGTACGAATTGTTTTCACATACCGGAACGAGGAATATTGAAGGATATAATGAACATGTTAGAATTCATAATCAGGAAACAGGTGAAAAGCAGCCAGAACTTCCATTCATTGTCGTGATTGTTGATGAACTTGCCGATTTAATGATGGTCGCATCGAGCGATGTCGAAGATGCGATTACAAGACTTGCGCAAATGGCACGTGCAGCCGGTATTCACTTAATTATTGCTACACAGCGTCCTTCTGTTGATGTTATCACAGGAGTCATTAAAGCAAATATTCCATCGCGAATTGCTTTTAGTGTGTCATCATCTGTTGATTCAAGAACAATCTTAGACATGGGTGGCGCTGAAAAACTTTTAGGTCGAGGCGATATGTTATTTTTACCTGCTGGTGCTTCAAAGCCTGTTCGCGTCCAAGGTGCCTTTGTTTCAGACTCAGAGGTTGAAGGAGTAGTAGACTATGTTATTTCACAACAAAAGGCACAATATCATGAAGAAATGATGCCTACTGAGGAAAACGAAGTCCATGTTGAAGTTGATGATGATTTATTTGATGATGCAGTGGAATTAATAATTGATATGCAAACGGCTTCCGTATCGATGCTCCAGAGACGATTTAGAATCGGCTACACAAGGGCAGCAAGGTTGATCGACGCAATGGAAGCAAAAGGAATAGTCGGACCCTATGAGGGCAGTAAGCCAAGGGCTGTATTAGTTGCAAAAATGAAAGATGATGTATCAAACCAATAAAGAGTGAACGAGGTTCACTCTTTTTTTTAAGGACTTTGCAAAAAAAGTTTTCCTGTCCACTTTTAAATGTTATAGTTAAATTTACAGGTCAGAGGTCTGATGTCTAAGTAACTTTATTCGTTGAATAAAGTTACAGCCTCCGGCGGATGCCTCGGATTTTTAATGGTAGTTTTTCGAGCATAAGATCAAAGACTAAGTACGCCACATCCTGTGGCAACGTCTTTG
>JAENZK010000073.1 GCA_016841285.1 Guptibacillus hwajinpoensis
GAAGCTGGAAACGGGCACCAAAATGCCGAGAACGTGCAAGAAACCTGTGAAAAACCTGAAATTGGGCACGCAAAACTCGTGAACGTGCCCAAAACCCGTGCAAAAACCAAAAACGGGCACGCAAAAGCCGAGAACGTACCCGTAATCCTTGCAAAAGCTCAAATCGGGCACGCAAAAGCCACGAACGTGCCAAAACCTCTTGCAAAATACCCAAAATGGGCACGTTCCGTTTTGGTAGCTCCTATTGTGCCACTTTGTGCTCAAACTCAGTGTCTTGATCAAATGCCGTAAGGATTTTGTTTTTAATTTCTTCATATAAAAAAGGAGCATAAAGCGACCCAACGGTGAGAAATCTCTCTTTTCGAAAGTCGTATACAGCGATGGAACGTAACAGCCAACCATCGTTTCCTTTTTCTAAAGTAGCTTTAAACAAACGGCAATACTGGGGCTCATGCATATTTTCAAAGCAAACCTCAAGCAACGTCCGATGTTCGTCCTTTTGCACCTTTGTTATAAATATATTTTTCATATCTATGTATTCAGACATGGCTAAGAATCTCCTTTAACAACAAGAATATTCCTATTATTTCCGCATGCACTGCTAAATATAGCATCCTGAATAGATCATCTTTAAAATAGTTATCTTAAGATTAAGGAGATGATCAAATGTCACGTAATAGTGAAAGCCAACATACACAGGCAACCCCACATTTTGATGGAGAAAGAGAAAACATCATTAACGATCCTACTGCATCAGCAAGCGGAATGATGGGTGTTCAGGTTAATTCAAAAATGGATTTAGAACAGCAGAAAACTCCATTTAATTTCACTCCAAATCAAGACCCAGAAATGAAGAAATTTGAAAAGTTAATGAGAGGTCAAAATAGCACTACCTAAATGGTAGTGATTTCATCATCATTTTGGGGTGTGGACAGTAGTTATCCACAGACGGTAATAATGGTGGATAACTTCAACAAATTCCGACATAATAGGTTCTGTAGGTGTTTATAAAAAATGTGGATAATTCAATGATTTTCTGTGGATAATGTTAATAACTTTGTGGAATGCCTGCAAAAAGTGGGTTTATCTGTGCATAACACTGTGGATAGTGTGAATACATTTGAAAAATACCCACATTCGCATGAATGCGTTTGACAAAATTCTGCAAGAAAAAACGTCCAGAGTTAACAAACTCTGAACGTGTCGGGTTTTGACTATAATGTTGAAGTGTGGAAGTTCTATACCTGTAGAGTTTCCCATTCTTCCATTAGGGCTTCAAGTTGTGCATGATACTTTTCATTTTCACTTGTTAACTCGGCGGCTTTCTCATAATCTTGATAAACCTCAGGATCACATAATAGTTCATCATTTTCAGCAATTTTTATTTCGAATTGTTCAATTTGCACTTCTATTTCTTCAATGCGACGTTGACGCTGACGGTCTTTCCTTTTTTGTTCTTTGTCTTGTTCATATTTTGCCTTGTCCGATTCCGGCTGGATGGCCTGTGCTACTTGCTTTGACGAGGCTAGTGATTGTGCTTCTTTTTCAAGCTGTGCCAATTCTTCCATTTCTGCTTTTTTATTCACATAATAATCATAATCACCCAAGTACGACTCGAGGCCTTCTGTGGATAATTCAATCACTCGTGTTGCTAACCGATTTATAAAATAACGGTCATGGGATACAAACAGAATGCTCCCAGGATAATCAATTAATGCATTTTCGAGTATTTCTTTACTATCTAAATCTAAGTGGTTCGTGGGCTCGTCCAGGATTAGGAGGTTAGCCTTTTGCATCATGAGCTTTGCGAGTGCTAATCGCGCCTTTTCACCACCACTTAACGACGAAACTATTTTTAAAACATCATCACCGCTAAATAAGAAATTCCCCAATATTGTTCGAATTTCTTTTTCCTGCCTTAATGGATATACATCCCATAGTTCATTTAAAACCGTTTTATTGGAAGTTAAGTTTGCCTGTTGTTGGTCATAATAACCAATCGTAACATTGGACCCGTAGTTAATGGTGCCGGTTAAGATCTCAAGCTGCTTCGTAATCGCTTTGAGAAGTGTGGACTTTCCAATTCCATTCGGTCCAACTAAGGCTACACTTTCTTCACGTTTAAGCCCGAAGGATACGTTTTTCAAAGTCGGCTCCTTCCCTTGATAAGAAACCGTTAAAGAATCAACCATTAACACATCGTTTCCGCTTTGTCTATCAATATCAAAGGAAAACGAGGCTGACTTTTCATCCCCTAGTGGACGGTCCATTACTTTCATTCTTTCAAGCTGTTTCCTACGACTTTGTGCTCGTTTCGTTGTCGATGCTCTCGCAATATTTTTTTGTACGAAGTCCTTCAATTTAGCAATTTCTTCTTGCTGCTTTTCGAAAGATTTCAGCTCCTGCTCGTAAATAGCTGCACTTTGCTCTAAATACTTACTATAGTTTCCAACATAGCGACGACAATTGGTTCGTGATAATTCATAAACCTGTGTGACAACCTTATCTAGAAAATAGCGGTCATGAGAGACGATGAGTAGGGCTCCGGGATACCCTTGCAAATATTGCTCAAGCCATCCCAGCGTTTCAATATCTAAATGGTTTGTCGGTTCATCTAGAATTAATAAATCTGGTTTTGTTAATAGTAGCTTAGCCATTGCCAAGCGGGTTTTTTGACCACCGCTTAATGTTGCAATCGCTGTCGAATAATCAAAATCTCCGAAATTCAGACCATGTAATACTGTTCGGATATCGGCCTCATATTGATAGCCACCTTCATCCTTGAAGGCTACTTGCAGCTCATCATATTCTTTTAATAATTTTTCGTATTTTTCATCATCATTTATATAAGCGGGATCGCCCATCTTAGCTTCCAATTCACGCAGCTTTTTTTCTTTTATTTGAAGATGGCGAAAAACAGTCAACATTTCATCCCAAATAGAAAGACTAGATTCCAAGCCGGTATCTTGGGCAAGATAACCGATTGATAAAGTTTTCGGCTTAATGATTTCGCCGCCATCATATGACATTTGTTCCGAGATAATTTTGAGTAGTGTAGATTTTCCTGCTCCATTCCTACCAACAAGAGCAATTCTATCTTTTGATTGTACTTCTAATTTAATATTGGATAAAATAAGGTCAGCACCATAATATTTAGTAAGTTGGTTGACTTGAAGTAGTATCATATCTGTTCACCTCTTCAAATCATAGTTTATCTTATACTGATCAAAATGTGAATTTATTGATGACTAACGCGCAATAAATCTCCTATTTGGAAAAAACTTTATTCAGAAAATGCTTGCCCAATTAAAAGTTGCGGGATATATAATGAGTTATATTAACTTATTGTTTTAATACTCCCGGCTGAATAAAGTTAGCCTCCGGCGGATGCCTCAGATTTTTAATGGTAGTTTTTCGAGACAAGCTCGAAAAAATCTGGGCACAAATACACCTTAGTGTATTTGATCTTTCATCGTAAACTTTTTTGTATTAAAATATATGTAAGTCGGGAGATGATAAAAGATGTCCTTTACTCATTTTAATGAAGAGGGCCGTGCGAAAATGGTCGACATCACCGAAAAGAATGAAACAGTTCGCACTGCGATTGCCCATTCCAGCATACAAGTAAATGAAGAAATCTATACAAAAATAAAAGAAAATAAAATGAAAAAGGGCGATGTCTTAGCTGTTGCTCAAGTAGCCGGTGTTATGGCAGCAAAGAAAACATCCGATTGGATACCGATGTGTCATCCGCTAATGCTAAAAGGTGTGGATATTTCTTTTTCATGGGAGGAAAAAGCTCCTGAATATATTTTACATATTGAAACAACTGTTAAAACAAAGGGAAGTACTGGAGTAGAGATGGAGGCCTTAACAGCGGCAACCGCTACAGCGTTAACAGTTTATGATATGTGTAAAGCTGTAGATAAAGGAATGGTTATTGGCCGCACATATTTAATTAAGAAAACCGGTGGAAAAAGCGGAGATTTCCGTAGAAAGGAAAATATTGACTAAGAAAAGAGCGGGGGTATGGTATGACTTTTGATAAAAATAAAATACCGCAAGCGACTGCTAAACGCTTGCCGTTATATTATCGGTTTATAGCAAATTTACATGCTTCAGGGAAACAGCGTGTTTCCTCAAAAGAATTAAGTGATGCGGTAAAAGTAGACTCAGCCACAATTCGCCGTGATTTTTCTTATTTTGGTGCCCTTGGTAAAAAAGGTTATGGATACAATGTCAATTATTTATTGTCCTTTTTTAGGCAGACACTAAACCAGGATGAAGTGGTGAAGGTGTGCTTAATCGGGGTCGGAAATTTAGGAACAGCCTTTTTGCATTATAATTTTATGAAAAATAATAATTCCAAAATTGTAATGGCCTTTGATGTTGACCCAGCAAAAGTCGGCACAGATATCGGAGGTGTTCCGGTATATCATTTAGATGATTTAGAAAGCAAAATCACCGGTGAATTAGAAGTTGCGATTTTAACCGTGCCTGTACAGGTATCCCAGCCCATAACGGACCGCCTCGTTACTTCAGGGATAAAAGGAATTTTGAATTTTACGCCGGCAAGACTGAATGTCCCAGAAGATATAAGAATTCATCATATTGATTTAGCAGTTGAGTTGCAGTCATTAATTTATTTCTTGAAGCATTATCCATTAAATTAAAATGGTGTGGAATTCTCCATAAAGTTTGCTCAAAAGTACACAATAAAAACGGCTGTCTCTATTGAGGCAGCCGTTTTATACATTATTGTCTAGCTCCAGCGCCTATCGCCTAGCAAACTTCAGGTCTCCTCCCTACGATAAGTCAACTAAGAATTGCTAACGCAATTCAAGTTTCCTATATCTCAGTCGAAGCCCCTCCAGTTTGTACAGCGATGAGCAAGGCGCTTGCGCTTTTCTTATTTTCGTTTATCCATAACTTTTTTATATAAAATAAATCGAATCGCCGTTGAAAAGTCGAATGTTGCGATAATCATTAAGAGTATCGTAGAAAAATTCCAAATCGACTCTTCAACACTTTGGATAGCTAAATATGTAAAGAGGGCACCCATTGATCCGTATATGAGTGCCATTGTATATGGTGATGTTCTCATTGTAGAAATCCTCCAACAAAGCTTTGCAACTGATCATATTGCTTTTGCAGTTTATCCATATCATCTGCAAAAAGGACCCGTACTAATACAACGAAGGTATTCATGGAGACGTGGGCCACTATGGGCACAAGGATTCTTTTTGTTTTTACATAAAGAAAAGAGAAAACAAGTCCCATTGCTGTATAAATGATAATATGTGTAAAATCAAAATGGACAGCTGCAAAAATTAAAGAACTAATGATAGCGGCAGCCCAGAAATTAAATCTACTATATAAACTGCCAAAGATAATCTGACGAAAAATAATTTCTTCGAAAATAGGTCCGACTACAGATGTAACAATAATAAAAATCGGTGTTTGCATCGCAATTTCTACTAAAACCTCTGTGTTTTCAGAACCCATTTCAATTCCAAGCAGCATTTCAATTTGTGCAGCCACAATTTGTGCTAAAAATGCTAAAAAGATCCCGGTAATGGCCCAGCCTGCAGCCCGAGTTCTTGAGACTCGATTATTGGTGTTATGACGGGCTTTGATGTCTGGCCATAACAATAAAATAACGACTAGTAAACCGGCCGTAAAGCTTATGACTGTCCAAATGGCCACCGCAGCATCCTTTGCGACCCCATTTCGAAGCAGTAAATCAACACCAAACAAGATTCCTGAAAATTGGACAAAAATATACATTAATATAGTAAGCAAGTATCTGCTTTTCAATGTTATACCCCTTTATTTTTACTGAATGAAGTTTAACGAACCACTCTTGTATTTTAACATAATTATTTTAAAACTAATAAAAAGATGATTGATTTTTCAGCATTTAGTTAATAATGTTCAGGGAGGTTAATTTTTACAAAAAATATATAGTTTTTGCTTGCAAAAATCTATTTAATTATTTATTATAATAAATGTGTTAGCACTCAAGCTTAACGAGTGCTAATAAATCAAACTACTTAAAAATTTATCTTAGGAGGGTGTTTCACTTGTTAAAACCATTAGGTGATCGTGTTGTTATTGAGCTTGTTGAAGCAGAAGAAAAGACTGCAAGCGGTATTGTTTTACCAGACACTGCGAAGGAAAAGCCACAAGAAGGCCGTGTTGTAGCAGTAGGTACTGGCCGTGTATTAGATAACGGTGAGAAAGTTGCTCTAGAAGTTAAAGAAGGCGACCGCATCATTTTCTCTAAATACGCTGGCACAGAAGTGAAATATGAAGGTAAAGAATATTTAATTATTCGCGAGAATGATGTTTTAGCAATTGTAGGCTAAGTGGTCTTGAACGCGGAATGATAGAGTGACGAAGTGTGTAAAGACCCACTTTACTTTCATTTTTCGTGAGATAGATCTACTAGTCTTTTTACATAGTAGATCACCCTTGTCTAATAGAATTCGATAATAGAAAATCAGAATCCTGCTGATTAACTTTATTCAGCAGAAGTCTCCACTTCCATAAGTGGCGAGAAGAATGAGAATTAGTATGTTAAATTCAGTAGGGGTATAAACCTTGGCTGAATAAAGTTAAGCCTCCGGCGGATGCCTCAGATTTTCAGAGGTGGTTTTTCGAGCAAGCTCGAAAAAATCTGGGCGCAAATACGCCAAGGCACATTTGATAAATATTGAGGAGGTACTACTTAAATGGCAAAAGAAATTCAATTTAGTGAAGATGCTCGTCGTGCGATGCTGCGTGGTGTAGACGCATTAGCAAACGCTGTTAAAGTAACACTTGGACCAAAAGGACGTAATGTTGTATTAGAGAAAAAATTCGGTTCTCCATTAATTACAAATGATGGCGTAACAATCGCAAAAGAAATCGAATTACCAGATGCATTCGA
The DNA here is from genome assembly GCA_016841285.1 of Guptibacillus hwajinpoensis. Taxonomy (GTDB): domain Bacteria; phylum Bacillota; class Bacilli; order Bacillales; family Bacillaceae_J; genus Schinkia. The sequence continues at coordinate 6,932 of JAENZK010000073.1, forward strand.
AAACATGGGTGCAAAATTAGTTGCTGAAGTAGCTAGCAAAACTAACGACATTGCTGGTGACGGTACTACTACTGCAACTGTTCTAGCTCAAGCTTTAATCCGTGAAGGTTTAAAGAACGTAACAGCTGGTGCTAACCCAATGGGTATCAAAAAAGGTATTGAAAAAGCAACTCAGGCTGCTGTTGAAGAATTAAAAGCAATCTCTAAGCCAATCCAAGGTAAAGAGTCTATTGCACAAGTAGCTGCGATTTCTGCTGATAACGACGAAGTAGGTCAATTAATCGCAGAAGCAATGGAGCGCGTTGGTAACGACGGCGTTATTACAATTGAAGAATCAAAAGGCTTCACAACTGAATTAGAAGTAGTAGAAGGTATGCAATTTGACCGCGGTTACTCTTCACCATACATGGTTACAAATTCAGAGAAAATGGAAGCTGTTCTTGAAAATCCATATATCCTAATCACTGATAAGAAAATTGCTAGCATTCAAGAAATCTTACCAGTATTAGAGCAAGTAGTTCAACAAGGTAAGCCATTATTAATGATCGCTGAAGATGTTGAAGGTGAAGCACTTGCTACATTGGTAGTGAACAAACTTCGCGGAACATTCAACGCAGTAGCTGTTAAAGCTCCTGGCTTTGGTGACCGTCGTAAAGCAATGCTAGAAGATATCGCTATCTTAACTGGTGGTCAAGTAATCACAGAAGATATCGGTCTAGATCTTAAAACAGCATCTATCGAGCAATTAGGTCGTGCTTCTAAAGTTGTAGTTACAAAAGAAAACACAACAATTGTAGAAGGTGCTGGCGACTCTGCTAATATTTCAGGTCGTGTAAACCAAATCCGCAAGCAAATGGAAGAAACAACTTCTGAGTTTGATAAGGAAAAATTACAAGAGCGCTTAGCTAAACTTGCTGGTGGTGTAGCTGTTATCAAAGTTGGTGCTGCTACTGAAACTGAATTAAAAGAGAAGAAGCTTCGCATCGAAGACGCATTAAACGCTACTCGTGCTGCAGTTGAAGAAGGTATCGTTGCTGGTGGTGGTACAGCTCTAGTTAACGTATACAATAAAGTTGCTGCTCTTGAATTAGCTGGTGACGAAGAAACAGGTAAAAACATCGTGTTACGTGCACTAGAAGAGCCAGTTCGTCAAATCGCTGCTAACGCTGGTTTAGAAGGCTCTGTCATCGTTGAGCGCCTTAAAAATGAACAAGTTGGCATTGGTTTCAACGCTGCAACTAACCAATGGGTAAACATGGTTGAAGCTGGTATCGTTGACCCAACTAAAGTTACTCGTTCTGCATTACAAAACGCAACATCTGTAGCTGCTATGTTCTTAACAACAGAAGCAGTAGTGGCTGACATCCCTGAGAAAGATGCACCTGCAATGCCTGACATGGGCGGAATGGGCGGCATGGGAATGATGTAATCCCGGCCACGTTTGGTGGAAAATTTTATAAAAAAGATAAAGACTACCTCCTATTTGGTAATAGGGGTAGTCTTTTTTATGTTGAACATCAGGTGTTAGCGCACTTGTCGTTTTTATTTTTGGGGGTTAAGATCAGACCATATTGTCAATCGAAACAATTAGTGAGAGGAAATTTTTTATGGATAGACAAGAACGTAATGAAAATGAAGAGCATTTTGATGAGCCTTCCTTGGAAGATTTTTTGCCAAATGAAGAAGATAAAATAGTAAAAGACAGGCAAATGAAGCGCCAATCCTTGATTCGTAAATCCATTGCAGCAATACTAGTGATTGCTTTATTTATCAGCCTAAATCAAGTATGGCCAAGAATGATCAATTTTTCATCTATTAAATTTTTACAAAAATCAAGTGAGCTTTCAAAGCAAGATGACATCAAGGAGTATAAGGAAGCAGTTGTCACCATTCAAGATCAGTACACAAAGGGAACTGGTTTTAATATCTCTGAAACTGGTTTAATTGTCACGAATAAACATGTCGTTGATGAAATGAACCCCATCACTGTGATGTTTCCGAACGGAGAATGGATGACAGCGGAGATCATATCTGCTGAATCTGATATAGATCTAGCTTTTTTAAAGATTAACGGCGAGCAGTTGCCACACATTTCCCTAAGTGAGCCTAATGTATGGCAGGTCCGGGATCATATCTATGTGATTGGCAATCCTCTATTTCATAATCAGATTGTTAATGAAGGCAATATCCTCCAAGGTTCAGATAAGAATGGTGTGCTTAGACTTTCAGCACCAATTTTCAAAGGGAATAGTGGAAGTCCTCTAATAAGTAGTGAGAGTGGCAAAGTCATTGGTGTAGTATACGCAAAGTCGACAACAGAAGATGTTGGATATGCAATTCCAATAGAACAAGTGCTTGAAAAACTTCCAAACACTAAAAGCAAGTTTGATAGTAAATAGAGGTTTAGATAATATAAGGCTTCTTATAAGTTAAGCAAACTTATGGGAGGCTTCTTTTTTAATCTTTTCTTGAGGATAGGGGAGGATATGGGAGCATATTGGAAGGATTAAAAACATCTTGACTCTAATAATACGTAATCATTAAATTCGCTGGATAATTCTAAGATATACGAAAATTTGAAGTTTGTTTTAAAAAAAACACTTCTGTATAATTTAAATAGAGCCCCAAAAAACGGTTTACCACTCATATCCGACATGATATTCAATGGATTTATCCTCAAACTACCACCCCAAATGCTACATCTTATTGATTAAAAACTATTGATATACCTTTCTGGCTCTGCTATTTGGATATAGGATTACTTGTCTTTTGAATATCAATTGTGTTGAGTAGATTCAACTTTTTATACCATATAACATAGTAAAATTATAGGAATAGTATGTTTAAATTAAAACGAGGTGAATTTAGTGCCGATAATTAAAGTTAAAAATCTAACAAAAGTGTTTGGGAAAAATGTAGAAAGTGCCTTGGCGCTTTTAGATAAGGGATTAACTAAAGATAAAATCTTAAAAGAAACTGGTTGTACTGTTGGTGTTAACCGTGCTTCGTTTGAAGTTGAAGCAGGAGAAGTATTTGTAATAATGGGTTTATCAGGTAGTGGTAAATCTACCTTAGTTCGATTAATAAATAGATTAATAGAGCCTACGGAAGGTAGCGTTTGGGTAGATGGAGAAGATTTGGCCAAAATGAATAAAGAAAATCTGCGCCGTGTTCGTCGGGAAAAACTAAGTATGGTTTTCCAAAAGTTCGCTTTATTCCCATTTCGAACAGTATTAGAAAATACTGAATACGGGCTAGAAATTCAGGGGGTAAATAAAGCAGAAAGAAGCAAAAGAGCTCAAGAATCGCTTGAACTTGTAGGATTAGGTAATTACCTTAATCAATATCCAGAGCAACTTTCGGGGGGCATGCAACAACGCGTTGGTTTAGCACGGGCGTTAGCCAATGATTCAGAAATATTACTAATGGATGAAGCATTCTCTGCACTTGATCCATTAATTCGCAAAGACATGCAGGATGAATTATTGGAATTACAAGAAAGTATGAAGAAAACAATCATCTTTATTACCCATGATCTGGACGAGGCACTCCGTATTGGTGATCGAATTGCATTGATGAAAGATGGTAATATTGTTCAAATTGGTACACCAGAGGAAATCCTCGTAAAACCTGCTAATGATTATGTAGAGAAGTTTGTAGAAGATGTGGACCGCTCAAAAGTATTAACAGCAGAACATATTATGAAGCGGCCTGAGACGATTACTATTGAAAAGCATGGGCCACGAGTTGCTTTAGAGCGTATGAAAGAAGAAGGTATTTCTAGTATTTATGTAACCGATGCTAAACGTAATTTAAAGGGCTATGTTACTGCCGATGATGCTTCAGAGGCAATTAAAAAAGAGATACGCGACATAAATCAAATATTAAAAACAGATGTACGGGCTGTATCAAAGAATACAACAATTAATGAAATATTTAATATCATCCACAACGCTCCTGTACCAGTTGCTGTAGTTGAGAATGATAAATTAGTTGGAATTATCGTTCGCGGAGCAGTAATTGCTGCACTAGCAGGTGAAGGTGAGGTGAATTTACAAAATGCTTGATTTGATTCCTAGACTTCCTATTCCAGAGAAGGTAGAGGCTATTACAGATATAATTCAAGATATTTTTTCATTTTTATTTGACCCAATAAAAAGTGGTGGAAACGACACTATGGAGTGGTTTGCTGAAGGATTAGCTGCAATTCCTGCTATCATAGTGATTTTAGCTGTCGTTATCTTGGCGTTTTTTGTTAGTGGAAAACGTTTCGGTTTACCTGCATTCTCTCTTGTTGGACTTTGGCTGATTTATAATCAGGGCTTATGGGAAGAGATGATGTTGACCTTTGCACTTGTATTAATATCGAGTTTATTATCAATCATTATCGGTATCCCTGTTGGTATTTTAATGTCCAAAAGTAAGACTGCTAAAAATATAATTACGCCAGTATTAGACTTTATGCAAACAATGCCGGCATTCGTTTATCTCATTCCAGCCGTTGCATTTTTTAGTATTGGAATGGTAGCAGGTATTTTTTCATCTTTAATATTTGCCACACCTCCTACAGTTCGACTTACGAATTTAGGTATAAGACAAGTCTCAAGAGAATTGATTGAAGCCTCTGAGGCTTACGGTAGTACTGGCTCTCAAAAACTATTTAAGCTAGAACTACCAATGGCGAAAAATACGATTATGGCAGGAATTAACCAAACAGTAATGTTATCACTTTCTATGGTAGTAATTGCGTCAATGATTGGTGCACCTGGACTAGGGCGAGAAGTACTTACAGCCCTCCAAAAAGCACAAATAGGAACAGGCTTTGCTGCTGGTATTAGTATTGTCATATTAGCGATCATTATTGATCGTTTTACCCAATATCTTAACCCTAGTAAGAAATAAGTTGTGAATTAGTCTAAAGTATAGAGCACAAGAAATGGTAAAAAGAACTATTACTATATCAAAAAACGAGGAGTGTTACTATTGTATACTATTAACTGGAAAAAAATAGGAGTGGTAACTGGTTTATCATTATCCCTTTTATTAGCTGGTTGTGGACAAGAAGAGAATGAACAAAAAAGCGTTAGTGAAGAAATGAATTATACCATTACTGGTCTTGAACCTGGTGCCGGACAAACGGAATTGAATAACCAAGCTATAGCTGAATACGAAAATCTAGCTGGTTGGGAACAATCAACGTCGTCAACAGGAGCAATGTTAACCGCCTTAGATGATGCGATTAAAAACGAAGAGCCTATTATGATTACAGCATGGTCCCCTCATTATATGTTTGCGAAATGGGATATTAAGTTTTTAGAAGATCCTAAAGGTATCTTTGGACAGGAGCAACATGCCGCTACACTTGTAAGAAAGGGCTTAAAAGATGAGCTGCCAAATGCGTATGAGATTCTTGATCGATTCAATTTTGAAGTACCTGACATTGAAGCGGCCTTGTTCAAGGCCAATGAAGAAGGATTGAAAATTGATGAGGTGGCAAAGCAATGGGTGGATGATAATCAAGAAGCAGTTGCGAAATGGGTAGACGGGGTAGAGCCAGTAGATGGTACTCCAATAAATTTAGTTGCAACTCCTTGGGATGATATGTTATTTACAGGAAACGTTGCAAAAGTTGTTCTGGAACAACAAGGATACAAGGTTAAGTTTACTCCAGTTGATCCAGCTGTAGTATTTGAGTCAATTGCAACAGGTGATGCTGATGCTACTCTTTCACCATGGATGCCTACAACACATGGTGAGTTATATAAGCAATATGAAGGCGAATTTGAAGATCTAGGACCAAATTTTGAAGGTGCTAAGATTGGATTAGCTGTTCCATCTTATATGGAAGAGAATTCCCTTGAAGATTTTGAACCTGTAGAATAAGGGGTTTTTGGTTGTTCCCTTATAAGTAATGCTTGATACGTGATAGAAACAAAGGACTACTTCCTAATTATATTGGGAGTAGTTCTTTTTGTGCTAACAAGGATAATAGCCCCTGCTAACCCTCGTTCATCTACCTTTTCAGCCTCCTCGACACATAAGGATTCCCCTTAATCCAAAAGCGCCACGGATAATCTCTGGCTTCACCGGTATTTTCAATCCCAATTCGCTTTCCTCGCTCAACTACACAATCATCCGGCACAAAACCATCTGCAATCAGTAAAGGCGGCTCCGCGAAAGATCGTCCATAATCCTCCATACTGATGCCTAGTGCTTTTGTAAGCTTCCCCGGGCCGTTCGTCAGATTCCTCAAGTCCTCCATCTTTCTTCTTTTTTTCATCAATTCAATTCCGTGATAGGGTTCAATCGCGCGAATAAGCACAGCTTCTGGTGCATCTATTTTTCCGCTAACAACATTCACTAAGCAATGCGTATGCATTTGATATGTATAGGCAAGCCCGGCATCATGAAACATAATTTCCGTTCTTTTCGTTCTGCGGCCACCATAGCTGTGCGCGGCTCTGTCTCCGGGTCCGATATAAGCTTCTGTTTCAACGATGTACCCTGCAGCAACGCCTTCATCCGTATCTTTAACAAGCAAACAACCAAGCAGGTTTCTGGCAAGCTCTAAAGTAGGCACTTTAAAAAACTCGTTCTCTGTGGCTTTAAAATTTTGCAAAATCAAACATATTCACCATCCATTGATTATCCTTCTACCCAATATATAACAATATCCATTATTTACAAAGCCCCCACCTAGCTAAACGATCTAAGCATTTTTAAACAAACGTTTATTTAATGTGTGTTAAACAAACATTTAATTAACATTTTTTCCAGCAATTAGGTCGCTAATTATAAAGAAATTAGCGGCTTTTTACGTTATAATTAGTATTTAATAGATAAAAAAATATAGTAACTAAAAACACTAAAATTAAAGGTGGATCTTATGAAAAATAAATATAAATACGAACAATTACATCCGGTGATTGAAAGAATCACGGAAAACATAGAAAAAGTGATCATCGGCAAGCGCGAAGAATTGACCTTATGTTTAGTGGCTCTTTTAGCGCAGGGGCATGTTCTATTAGAGGATGTTCCTGGCGTCGGCAAAACGATGATGGTAAGGGCACTGGCTAAATCGATCAATTCAACGTTTAAAAGAATCCAGTTTACACCAGATTTAATGCCGTCAGATGTAACGGGAATTTCAATTTATAATCCAAAAGAGCTTAAGTTCGAATATCGTCCGGGACCAATTATGGGTAACATCGTTCTCGCAGATGAAATTAACCGGACATCACCGAAAACACAGTCTGCCTTACTTGAAAGTTTAGAGGAAGGGCATATTACTGTGGATGGGGCAACGATGCCGCTGCCAAAGCCGTTTATGGTGTTGGCTACACAAAATCCGATTGAATATGAAGGAACCTATCCACTTCCGGAAGCGCAACTCGATCGTTTCTTATTAAAAATGAAAATGGGCTATCCGACGCCTGCAGAGGAAATAAGAGTGTTGGAAAACGTAGCGCATGCCCATCCAATTGAAGCACTTCATCCTATACTATCGATTGACGAACTTCTCGATCTCCAAAAAACAGTGAAAAAGATTTTTGTGGATGAAAGTATTAGAGCGTATATCGTTGAAATTTCCAATCAGACAAGAAACCATCCGTCAGTCTATTTGGGTGTCAGTCCAAGGGGATCGATAGCTTTAATGAGGGCGGCTCAGGCTTATGCCTTTATTTGTGATAGGGACTACGTTATTCCTGATGATGTAAAATATTTAACTCCATCTATATTCGGACATCGTATCATCCTAAACTCTGAATCAAGCTATAAACGGATTACAACAGAGGAAATCTTATCGGAAATTATTGATCAAGTTCGGGTTCCTGTTCATAAGGAGTGGAGATGATAACTAAATGAAAGTTTTATATAACCTGCTGAAAATATGGGGCAAAGTGTTACTTTTACTGGCGGGTGTTGGGGTTTTATATGCTTATGCTATGTTTCAAGGAGGCTTTGTCAGTTGGTTTCTGTTCTATAGTTTCCTGCCTTTTATTATATTTTCTATTCTTTTTGCGTTATACCCAATCCAGCTTTGGAAGGTTGAAAGAATAATAGATACTCATAAATTATATGAAGCAGGAGACACTGCAAAAGTTCAAATTCAAATAACGAGGAAGTTCCCATTTCCTCTGTATTTTTTAATGATCACAGATTCGTTTTGGGCGGGACAAGGACAAAAGAAGGTCGTCCGTTTTCCTTTTATGAAAAGAAAAATTTTCGTAACATACAATCTTGAGGAATTACCGCGGGGGGAGCATTTTTTCGAAAATATTACCGTTCTTTCAACCGACTTTTTTGGATTTATAAAAAAAGAATATAGTTTTAAAGTTGAAAATAAGCTGGTCGTCTATCCAAAACGTCAGCGCTTGAATCTGTTTTTCTTAGAAAAGCATGTTGGTGAGGGAGCGCTTGCCAGGGGACTCGATTATAAAAAAGAAACCATGGTCCCAACTTCAATTCGAGAATATCAAAGAGGGGATCGTCTTTCATGGATTAACTGGAAGGCAACTGCACGAAAAAACACCTTAATCTCAAAGGAATTTGAAATCATGGAAGACCACCAATATGTCGTTTGGATCGATCGCTATGAGCTTATTAGTCAGGAATCTTTTGAGAACATCGTCCTTTACGGGGCTTCTTTAATTGATGAATTATATAAAGCGGGCCATCCAGTTACTCTAATTTCAACAGGAGAGGGAGAAAAACGTAGTATTTTTTCGGCTAAAAAATCAGTAGAGTGGATGAACCAAGTCTTATATCATTTTGCGATTGTTAAAAATGATTCCCCACATATGCTTCATCAGGTTGTTGAAAAAGATAAAGCTGTTCTCCCTGAAAGAGGCACGATTATTTTGATTACGGATCATATGAACCCTCACTTTCTTGAATGGATTAAGAGACTAGCTAGCAGCCAACGAAAAGTGGTCGTTCTACTTTCAATGACAGATGAAGGAGCTCAAAATTATAGTAATCAATTAATTAATCAAAATATCATTATCAAAGCGATGGATGAGGTGAAAATAGTATGACCAAACATCGCCGTTTTAATTTGTATAACATCTTGTTGTATCTATTAGGATTTATATTAATTTGGGAGTGGCTTCGGCCGTTAGAAGTCGTAACGGATACAGGGAACAGTATTTATTTTGTTATCTTTATAGCAAGCTGTTTTTTATTATATTTTCTAAGACTGCCATTCCTATTATCGTTTCCGCTCCGATTTATTTTGCTATTATATATTTTGCATGACCTCTTTTTCGATGGATCGTTCTTAGGAATGGATTGGCTATATATCCTTTATAGGGATATCGTCATCAATACAAAGGCACTGTTCCAATCACAGTGGTTTGAGATGTCTGATTTATATCGTAGCTTTTTATTTCTAATCCTATTGTGGGTTATGAGTTATTTAATTCATTACTGGCTCATTCATGCGAAAAGGATCTTTGGCTTTTATTTGTTAACGATTATTTATTTAGGGATCTTAGATACATTT
>JAENZK010000474.1 GCA_016841285.1 Guptibacillus hwajinpoensis
TTCCTTTATCTCAGTCGAAGACCCTCCAGTTTGTACGGCGATGAGCAAGGCGCTTTCGCTTTTCTAATTATCTTAAGCTTCCAGGGACTGATTTTGAAATTCGGCCTGAATTTGTAGCTTGTTGTGGAGAAACTGCTGGTTTCAATACACGCATTTTTATCAACTCCTTTCAATAGCTTCCAAGTCTTCAAGTTTAGTATTTTGCTTCCAAATTAAACGAAGAACTTGCTTGATTTTCTTTTTCTCAAATGTGCAAGGACGTTTTCCAGTTCTGATTCTATATAATGGACAATGGTTTCCTTGACAGGCTGGGCGGAAGAAGCATGCCTGACAGCCAGTATCTTTGTCCTCGCCGCCAGTCACCCAAAAGGCAACCTTATCATAGTCTATATCCATAGTGCCATCTGGTAATAAGTGACCTACGTGGTTAAATTCTTCATTAAAAGAACACGTACACTTATAAAGCTGTCCATCAGCTCCTATGACAAATGAATGTGGCTTAGCTGCATAACAAACCGATCCTGAAGGCATGATTGCCGATTCAATAATCGAACTCATTCCAAGACCTTTGTCTAAACCGTATTCTGTAAATTCCCAGATTTTTGTTTCAGCCACACGGTGATCACAGATTGGTAGATCTTCATCATTTTCACCGCCCCAACGACCAACTGGACGACAAAACGTTTGGAAACGGGTATCGTGTCCAAACTGTTCACCAAGATAATCAAGAAATGGCTGAACATTTCCGAGATTATCTTCGTCGAAATTAATACGAATATAAATCTCAAACTCTTCATCGATTTCTTTAATAGCTTTCAAGTTTCCAACGATGGTATCAAAAGTTTCTCCACCACCTGCTAAGAATCTGCGAGAATCATGGAATTCCTTCATACCATCAAGAGTGATCATGAAGCGGCGAACATTCCAACTTAATAAGGAACGGAATTTATCTGGTGTTAAATAATAACCGTTCGTTGTCATTTCTGCACTATAAGAAATATTATGTTCAGCTACCGTGTCTAGAATTGATTCACTCAATTCTCCAATGACATCAAAGGCTAACATGGGTTCTCCACCAAACCAACTAATACTTAAATGCTGCAATGAATTGCCTTTTTGGGCGATAAATTGTTTGACCCCTTCTCGTATTTCCGGCTTCATATTGCCTTGTGGGAAGGTTTGGTAACAATAGGTACAACGGAAATTACAAGCCTCTGTCGGCATAACAATAAGGTGCATTGTATCTGTCCGATGAAGGGATTGATGTAAAAAGCGTGCTCTAGCGTCCTCATCTACATCGTCCCCAACAAGAAATCCTGATTCAACTAATGGCTGTAATGTTTCAGATAGCTCCCCAGAAACACCATCTCGTTTTAACGCTGACATTACAATCGGTTTTTCATCTACTGTAAAAGAAGCGATTGCCCCTGAATAGCTGTTGTATAAAATTAGTTCTCCATTATCTGCCTGCGACATCGCATTATAGCGGGAAGGAAGCCATCGTTTTGTTTCCATTCTTTGCACCCTCTCCTTTTAAATCCGTTTATTTGAAAACTCTCTCTTTTCAGGGAAAGATTTCATTTAGCATGTTAATTATATAAAATTGGGCTATAATTAGCAATTGGGTGACAAGCTTAACTTTATTTAGATCAGTGCTCCACTTCCATATCATATATAAGGAGATTAAAGAGATGTATTTAACAATAAAAGAAACAGCAGACCTACTATCGATGCCAGAATCGAATGTTGAAAGTCTAATACTACAGAAGCGAATTCGCGCTATTCACGATGGGCAGCAATACTTAATAAATAAGGAGCAGTTTAAAACACATTTTGAACAATTAGAAAAGTACAAGAAATTAATAGAAGAAATCAATAGTGAACCAATTCCTGAAGATATTGATGTTAAAGATGAGGATTAGGATTAAAAATAAGAATTTAGTCCGTTAAACTGAATTTTCAGAATAAAACGCGTTGT
>JAENZK010000475.1 GCA_016841285.1 Guptibacillus hwajinpoensis
TAGATGTACTAGATATCGAGGCTCCAAAAGTTATTAAAGGTATTAAGCAAATGCCGATGTATGGAACAAGCATTGCAAGTACCTTTAGTAATGGCAATGCTCCTGAAGTTAGCAAAACATACATTACTTTCGTTGCTTCTGACAGGGCTGTTTATAATGAAGGCTGGAAGGCTGTTGCTAGACATGAGCGTGGTACATCATTTGATAACGATGTCTGGGAATTATACAAGGTCAGTGAGGACTATACTGAATCCCATAATGTTGCCGACAAATACCCAGATAAACTGAAGGAACTACAGGAACTATTCATGTCAGAAGCAAAAAAACTAGGGATTCTGCCTTTAAGAGAAATCACTGCTGCAGACGCATCGTATCTCCATGAAGATTCGGCTGCTAATCGCAGCACCTTTAAATATTATCCAGGGGTAGGAAGAATTTCAAATTATGCGGCACCTCGAGTTGGTTCCCATAGTTTTACTATAACCGCTCCTGTAACAAGGGAAAACTCAGCAGTCTCAGGCGTTCTTGCTGCAATGGGAGATGAAATGGGCGGATATTCATTCTACATCAAAAACAACAAGCTTGTTTTTGTATACAATAAATTCGAAGAAATCTCAAGAATTACGTCAAACATTGATGTGCCGACAGGAAAATCGGAATTAAAGTTTGTTTTCAATCGAACAAGCATGACAGGCGGTACAGGCACTCTCTTTATAAACGGCAAAAAAGCGGGCGAAGGTGAGATTAAAACGACAAACAATCCTTCTTTCGAAGGTTTGAGTATCGGAAAAGACATCCTCAAGCGCGTTGATAAAGAATACAAAGATCAGGGAGAATTTGAATTTACAGGAGAGTTCGATTATGTGCAATTTGATCTGACCAAATTCACTCCGCAAAAGTAAATTAAAAGTTTAGGTGCATGGGAAACCCGGATTTTAAATAAATGATGTAGCGGGCTTTCCCCTGCATCATTTATTAATTTGAGAATACTAGTTGTTGAATTTAAATTACATTGTTATTTTAGCAGTTTAATACCAACTGGAGGAAGATGAAAATGAACATAGATCAATTGAAAACTGGATATCATATTCTGGCAAAGCCAGTTGGTCCAATCTGCAACTTGAATTGTGAATATTGCTTTTATACAGAAAAGGAAGCTCTCTATCAAACAACGAATAATTTTCGTATGTCCGATCAAGTATTAGAAACATATATTGAAAAATATATTACATCCCAAAATGTACCCGAAATCCAATTTGTATGGCATGGTGGTGAGCCGACTCTTGTGGGGCTTGATTATTTCCGTAAAATAGTCGAACTGCAGCAAAAATATGCTGGTGACAAAACCATCGTCAATTCAATTCAGACAAACGGTACCCTTTTAGATGATGAATGGTGTATGTTTTTAAAGGAACATAATTTTTTAGTTGGGATAAGTATGGACGGGCCTAAGGAAATACATGACCGCTACCGGGTTGATCGCGGGGGAAGACCTACTTTTGACAAGGTTATGAATGGATTAAAGCTATTACAACAATATGGGGTTCCCTATAATATTCTTTTATGTGTAACCAAGGAATCTGCCCGGAGGCCGAAAGAAGTCTACCAGTTTATAAAGGAGTACGGAATACAGTTTGTTCAATTCATCCCCATCGTTGAGAGAATACCAGATGAGTTGGCTATATCATTAGGGTTACGGCATGCAACCCCTTCTTCCATTAATCAAGCTGATGAGAGAGTGTCTGTTTCGCCATGGACAGTGGAATCAACCCAGTACGGGGATTTTCTAATTGAAATTTTTGAGGAATGGGTTCGAAACGATATTGGCTCCATCCATATTATGAATTTTGAGTGGGCCCTTGAATCGTGGCTTGGATTACCTTCCTCGATTTGTGTTTTTTCAAAGCAATGTGGCAAAGCCGTTACAATTGAACATAATGGTGATATTTACTCCTGTGATCATTATGTGTACCCT
>JAENZK010000074.1 GCA_016841285.1 Guptibacillus hwajinpoensis
TTTTTCATCAGCGTTTTTATTGACATCCACACTGTCACTTGTGATCGCTGCAGCTAAAATTGGTGAAAGGATGGAAGTGCTCACACCACATGAATCTGGAGCCCTTATTCTTGTAGCCGTTATGTCCTGCATTATTTCACCCATACTTTTTAGAAAGCTATTTCCAAAACATTATTCTACGCTTCCAAAATCTAAAGTTGTTTTAATAGGGGCCAATCAAATGACATTACCGATAACTAGAGAATTGGATCCAGATCATTATGAGACCTTTATCTATCATGTGAAGCAGGAAAAATTCGATAGTCATGTTTCTAACCAAGTCTTCCACATTGTTGAGGTTGAAAATTATTCAATTGAAGCATTGGAAAAGCAGGAAGTATTTAATGCTGATATTTTAGTCATTTTCACAGGTGATGAAAACGTAAATGCAGAAATCGCAATCTATGCAAAGGAGCGTTATGGAATTGAACGTGTAATTGCAAGAACAGAGTCACCAACTTTCGAAAAAGATTTACGAAACTACAATATAGATGTCTTCTCTGTTTTCTTCTCAACGAAAACACTGTTAAAGGCATTTATTGAAACACCAAGTATTATGAATATCTTAACGACAGAGGAAAGTGCACTATTCCAAATCAATATGAATAATTCAAGATATGAAGGAGTTTTGTTACGAAACTTTCCATTCACCGGGGATGTAATCATTGTTCGAGTTTTTAGAGGATCGGATTCGATTGTACCACATGGGGATACAGAATTAATGCTTTATGATCGTTTAATCGTAACTGGGTCTAAGGAATACGTTGATGATTTACGAATGCTATTGGAGTATGGTGGATAAAGGATTTTTCTAATAGAAGTCGAATTAAATATGATATGATTTCCAAATGGTAAAATTAGTGATAAATCAAGGAGGAATTTTATATGATTTCTTTACAAGGACGTACATATGTGGTCATGGGTGTGGCAAACAAAAGAAGTATTGCCTGGGGAATTGCCCAGGCTTTACATAATGCAGGAGCAAGATTAGTTTTCACATATGCTGGAGAGCGCTTAGAAAAAAGTGTTCGTGAATTAGCCCAGTCCTTGGAACGTCAGGATTCTATCGTGTTACCTTGTGATGTTACAAGCGATGAAAATATTGAAGCAGCTTTTTCTGAAATTAAGGAACAAGTAGGGACGATTCATGGTCTAGCTCACTGTATTGCATTCGCTAAAACAGAAGAGCTCAAAGGTGACTATATGAATACTACTCGTGACGGCTTCCTCTTAGCCCATAATATTAGTTCTTATTCATTAACAGCCGTTGCTAAGGCAGCAAAAGGATTAATGACAGAGGGTGGCAGTATCGTAACCTTAACATACCTAGGTGGCGAAAGAGTAATGACTAATTACAATGTGATGGGTGTGGCCAAGGCTTCATTAGATGCAAGTGTAAAATATTTAGCAAGTGATTTAGGAAAGTTTGGAATTAGAGTGAATTCTATTTCCGCAGGTCCAATCCGAACTCTTTCCTCAAAAGGTGTAAGTGATTTTAATCTTATTTTAAATCAAATTGAAGAAAAGGCACCATTACGTCGTACAACGACTCAAGAAGAAGTGGGGGATACAGCCTTATTTTTATTCAGTGACCTTTCTAGAGGCATTACTGGCGAAAATATTCATGTTGATTCAGGATACCATATATTGGGTTATTAAAAATCAAAAGTGCTTTTACATTGTCCGGTTGCCGGATGGTGTAAGGCACTTTTTATTTTATTCAGCTCAAAAATAATGGGCACATTCCTTATTTTAGAAGCATAAGATAGGTACGAGATTAAAGAATGAGGGGGGATCGAGATGGAAAGAAAAATTGTTGATACTATTAATAGTCCTCTTCTATACATTACCCAACCAATTTATCCACCTGCTAAGCCAAAAATGCAGCAAACCTATGTTAGAAGAACCTTAACACCTAAAGATGAAGCAGCCCAAGTGTCGCCTGTACAAGAAAAAGTAGAGGAAAAACAAATTCCTGTTGATGCAATTGCTGAAGATATCACCGCTACACCTTTAAAAAAAAATCCAATCGAGGAAAAAATAGTACAAAGAAAAAGTCAAATCGAAGAAAATAAACAACCAATCGAAACTCACTTAAAAGTGGAGACGGAACCCATTGCAAAAGTAATTGAAACAGAAGTAGTTGAGCCAAAACAAGACCCTGTCAAAAAGGTTGCTGAAACAAAGAAGGAGCCGGTGAAAAATAAGCCTGAACTTAAAAATAAGGTTGAACCAAAAAAGGATTTGCTCAAAGAATTATTAAAAGAAAAGCTTCCAGGGTTAGAGGGTATAGCCGATGGGAAACCTGTCCACATTCAACAAAATAAAAATAAAAATAAAAGTGTTGAGCAACTAAAACAAGCAGTTCTAGAGGTTACAGACACTCCAGAAACTTCAGAAGTTCCAGAAGTATCAGCTGAATCACAAGCTCCAGAGGCAGCTGTTTATAGCGGCGAAATTCTTGAAATAGAAGACCAAGAAAGTGCCGAGAAAATTGAGGCTGCCAAAGAGAAAAAACGGATGATCACGACATTCGGAATAAGATCAAGTATTGAAAAAGGCCGAAAAGCTGTTGCCCCACCAAAGAAGCAACCATTACCATCACCCATAACAATGAATGATATTAAGAATCGTACACCAAAAGAACAAGATGGTGGGGAGGGTATCCAGGAGTCACCTCAAAATCAACTAGAAGAGGTACAACAAGAAGCAGAAGTGAAGAAACCTCGCCACAAACCATTTAAAGAAATGACAGTGGAAGAAAAGGTTGAGTATTTAGTTAATTTACCGATCGCAGTTCCGAAAGTTAAATGTGAAATCAGAACAAAAGAAACAACAATTCAAGGTATTATAGCGGGGTATACAAATGGAGTTGTGCAAATTGTCCAAAGAAAAAAACCGTTTCGAGTTGATTTGAAAATTGAAGAGATCCTCGGAATCAACCGAAAAAGTTTCTAATTGATTTAGTAAGCAAGCAGGCTACATCAATGTAGTCTTCTTTTTTTGGCTAAATTTTTAAAAATAGGTTTTTACAACAGGCCAAAAATACCCGGGACACATATAGATAAAGTACAAATGTACCTTTAGTACAAATGACTTAAGGAGGATTCACGCAAAATGGAAGATAAATTGAGTAATTCTTTTTTAACAACGATGGTTGGTAAGGGCGTTAGAGCATATAAAAGCGGCCCGGAAGCTTGGCATGGTTTATTATTAGCTGTTAATTCAGACTATATTGTACTTTTTAACGAAAAGGATGGATATATTTACCACAGAACAGGTCATATAAAAAGTGTTGTTGCTGATGAAAAGGCCAATATTCGAATCTCTAATGAGCTAACTCCGCATGGTACAAATGAAGGTGATTTTGATGATATTCTTGGTAATCTTGTCGGCGAAGAGGTCAAAATAAACCTTGGAGGTCCGGAATCTAGAAAAGGAAGATTATTAGGGGTGAATGGAGATTTCCTAACCCTTGTTGCCGGAAAGGAAGGCGTTATTTATTATAATCTTGACCACGTTAAAAGTATCAGCGTAAAAGTGAAAGCAACTGCGGCAGACAATGACAATGGCAAGGAAAATGATAAAGAAGAAAAGAAAGAAAATGATAACGGCAAAATGGAAGAAAGCCAGATTGTAAGCTTCATTGATGTTAATAGCTTAAATCGACTTTTTAAACAATTAAAATATAGCTATGTAATGATCAATCGCGGACCTGAAGCTGTGGAAGGAATTTTAGTAGATGTTAAGGACAATCTAATTACTTTAGTATTTCATGATCAAGTTTTAAGAGTGAATAGGAACCATGTAAAGAGCATTCGGGAAAAAATGAGTCAACGCAACAATAGTGATAACAGTAATCAAAATGATAATCAAAGTAGTGGTAAATCAATTGTATCCGCTAAAAAGAAACAACAAGATAGAAAAAGAAAGATTTAGGTTGATTTAGATAGTCAATCATATGATTTAAATGAGTGCATTGATGAATAAAAGTCAGTGCACTTATTTAATATCCACGAAAATAAGGAGGGTGAAGTTTGGAATTATTAAAGAATTTCATAAATGAACAAATTTATGTTGAGGTATCTGGAAATATTCTTCATAAAGGAATATTGATTGCGTTAGGCACAGACATATTAGTTTTATATAATGGAAGGGACTTTTTGTATATTCCAATTATCCATATCCATAAAATAAATAAAAAAGATGATGATACATCTAACGTTAATCCATTTGAAGGAAAATGGGACGATGATTCGAATGAAACAATATCATTTAGAAAAATATTAAATAATGCGAGAGGTTTATTTTCGGAGATTACCATCGCAAATAATCAAACCATACATGGTTATGTTGTGAGTGTAATGAATAATTACGTGGTATTTTACTCACCAGTTTTTAAAACTGTTTATATATCGCTGCAGCATTTGAAATGGTTAATACCGTATCAAGACCAGCAGACACCGTATGCACTTTCAAAGGAAAATTTACATGTAAATCCTTTTGCTATACCACTTGCAAGAACTTTTGAAGAACAATTGAAACGGTTCATGAACCAAATGGTCATTTTAGATCTTGGGCATGATCAAAATAAAGTTGGACAATTACAAACGATTGAAAATAATATCGTCAAGTTGATCACAGCGAGACAAATACCTTCGTTTGTAAATTTACGGCATATTAAAACAATTCATATACCCTAATTCCGGAGACTACTTCGTCAGTAGTCTCCCTATTTTTCTTCCTTAAAATAAAAAAGACTCGACCTCCACCATTTCAGGCGGGAAGTCGTGTCTTAATGATTGTCTAGCTCCAGCTCCCAGCGACTCGTAAACTTCGCCCACCTCCCTACGATAAGTCAACATCGATTCGTATTACTCATCGTGTTTCCTTTATCTCAGTCGATGTGCTCCAGTTTATACGTCGCTAAACGGTCGCTTCCGCTTTTCCTTTTACATTAATGAAACGGCAGGTAAGCAAGTGATAGCACAGAAGCAGCTTAAATCCACTGTGATACAAATACCTGTTGCTACTAGATCTTCAAGCTTTTGTCCGTCGACTTGGTCGCAAGGATTGTCGCCATCCTTATTTTTATTGCCACCTCCGCCTCCGCCTCCGCCTTGATTACCGTCAGCACCGAAGGCTAATAGCTCGATGACTGCACAGCAATCTTCATCAACAGTTTTTACGCGGAAGACGAAGCTTTCAACGCATTCAAATTGAGGATTGTTCATATTATTTTTGTTGCGTTTAAAATCGATACCAAATGCTTTGAAAGGATTTAGGTCATTTCCATACAGAATAAATGGTACTGTATTCAAATCATTGGCTGCTGCTGGGTCTAGTAGGCTTTCGATTGATCTTTCACAACTAACGTCACAGACATTTTCGACTACTTCGTTTTGAGCATCCGCGATGGCTCTTACAACATCACATACACAATTACTTGTGTCCCCATGATGATGATTCCCTTTTCCACAACTCATACCTCTATCTCTCCTTTTATAATTGTATATTTAATGACTATCGTCTCTACAGAATATGTATGGGTAGATGTAATGTGTGGGCAATCGTCTATTTTTATAGGAATAAAAATTAGATAATTCCCTTCCCTTTTGTAAACATAAGAATCAAGGTGAGTGTTACACACTCACCTTGATTAAAAAAAATTTTTGTCATTGGCACTTATGTCCTTTTATAATCTGTTGAATTTGGCTTGTTGTTGCTTCATTGACCATATGTGGCTTCTGGCAGGAGATGCTACAAAAGCATGAAAGATCAACTGTAATGCAAGATCCTGTTCCGATAAAGCCATTGAAGTCATCGCAAAGGAAATCATGATCTTTACATTTTAGCGGACCTCTAACAGGTTCTCCGTCACAGGTCGGCCACAATAATTCCAATACTGCACAACAATTATGGTCGACCTTTTTAACCTTGAAAAATGGGCTTGAAATTATGCAGAAATGACCATGTTTACTGTAGATCGCTGCTTTTCCAAAGAACAGGTCACACCCACAGGTTAAAGTAAATGGAATTGTATTAGGGGAACAATCATTTTGGGAGAGTATCTGTCTGATTGATCTTTCACAGCTTACTCGACAATGACACTCATCCACCTCTTCTTGGGCCTTGAAAATTCTTTTAACAGTGCTACAGATACAATCTTTATCCTCAGCCATGTGTTCATGGTGCTCCTGATGATGATGGTGTTCCTGGCACTCATGATGTTTCTGGTCCTCATGGTGTTTCCGGCATTCATGACATTTAGGACACTCATGGTGTTGATGATGCTGCTCGTGCTTGTGCTGTGGATAACGGTCATGCGTGAGTTCTTCCATCAAACTTTCTTCAAAATTTTTACGATGTTTATTTTTCTTTGAACTCATTTATATTTTCCTCCTTTTCTAAAATTGTTGAATTACGCCTCTTAATAAGATATGTATTTTTGGAATAGCTGTATGGGGAGTTGTCTACGCCCTATAAAAATGTGGTTTTTTATTAGCATGATAAATACCACAAGATGAGCGGCACAAGGGTATAGGGTTGCTTTTTACAACTAGTCGTAATGGATTATGTCACTTTTTAATCAAAATCATATACTTGTATTATGACAGGGGAATGAACTAACTGTTAGAAAACGGAGGTGGAAAAAGTGGCTGAAAAATTAGGCTATCCAAATGGAACAGTGGAATGGAAAAAGATAGCGGTCGATTGGTTATTTGAAGAAGGGTTATTATCAGATGAAGCTTGGAAGAAACAAATTGAAGAACCGCTGCCATTCTGGGCTCAAGCTGCAGTATATCAGCGTCTATTCAATAGGCTGAAGGAGGGGAATCAAAAATAATGGCAAGAGACTTTAAGCCTTATACGATCACTCAATTTCAAACCTTTATTAATAGCTTGAAATTAAAGCGAAAAATCAACCATATCCAAATCCACCATACATGGGAACCAAGGAAATCAGATTATAAAGGTGAAGCCACGATTAGAAGTATGTGGAGATATCATACAGAAACAAGGGGATGGCAGGATATTGGGCAGCATTTTAGTGTTGCACCAGATGGACTTATTTGGGACGGACGATCTTTGGAGGAGAATCCGGCTGGAATAGCTGGGCATAATTCTGGAGGAATTATGTTTGAGATAATCGGTAACTTTGATCGAGGTGAAGAAACACTTGAAGGGAAGCAGTTAGATGCGATAGTTGCTGCAGTTAGAGTATTAATGTCAAAATTTAAATTATCGACAAATGATATTGTTTTTCATCGTGAGTATTCTGCCAAATCGTGTCCAGGAACTGGGATTTCAAGAGACTGGTTTATAAATGAAGTCAATAAACGGAAGATCGCGGAACTTAACCAGAATTCCTATGAAAATGCTGATGGGTGGAAAAGAATTGCAATTGATTGGCTTTATGAGGAAGGCCTTATCTCATCTGGGGACTGGAAAGACAATGTTAATAAAGGTTTGCCGCTCTGGGCAGAGGCTCTTGTTTTAAAAAGGATCTACGATAAAGCCAAATAGTAAGGGAACCTCCTAATAGGCAGATGAATATCATATCAATGAAAATTGCTTTGCCTAAGGAGCCTGCTATGATCGATAATATTTTAGATTTTATTTTGTTAAGCCTAGCGACCTTTCGTTTAACGAGATTACTTGTATTTGATAAAATCACCCGAATTTTAAGAAAACCGTTTATTCATGAGTATGATGAAACGTTAGAGAATGGAACGATTGAGACCTTTATTGAGGTTAAAGGAATTGGAATAAGGAGGTTTATCGGGGAACTGTTAAGCTGTTATTGGTGTACTGGTATATGGTGTGCCACAATAATATATGCAGGGTATTTAACTTTGCCGGTTTACTTTTTTCCTATTATACTAATTCTGGCAATCGCTGGCTGTGCCTCGTTTTTAGAAGCCGTTCTTTTGAAAATTATAAACTAGCCGTGACAAACCGCCATATCGCTGAATAATTTATAATATTACCAACTATTAAACAAGGAGGTTATATTATAATGAAGAAAAATAATGCCTCTAATACTTCAAATAGTACTTCAAAAAGAACAACGTCTAGCGCAAAAAATAAGTCAACATCACAAAGAAAGACGGGCGGTTGCGGTTGTGGCTCGAGAAAGAAAAGAAATAATAGCTAGTTAACTTTATTCAACTGAATAAAGTTAACGCCTCCGGCGGATGCCTCAGATTTTAAAAGGTAGTTTTTCGAGCAAGGCTCGAAAAAATCTGGGCGCAAATACGTCAAGACGTATTTGATAAAAAGGACTCATAAAAAGGGTCCTTTTAATGTTATAATAGTAATAAGAAGATTCTGAGTTTTATATTTAACAGGGAGGTGATCGTGGTGAGTACAGTTAATGTTTTTACTGGAAAAACGATTGAGGAAGCAATTGCTAAAGGATTGAATCATTTAAGCCTAGCAAAAGAAGATGTAAACATTGAAATATTGAATGAAGGTAGAAAAGGATTTTTACATATAGGCTCGAAGGAAGCAGAAGTTCGGATAGAAAGAAAAGCTGAGCAAAAGTCAAAACCAAAGGATTTAGATTTACCCCTTCAAAAAGGAAAAGTTTGGGTCGAATCCGGTACTATCCACTGCATTGATCCTGCGAGTGATAAGGAAAAATTAATGGTCCATATCTCGCCTATGATTCTGTTATATAAAAATAATGAGCTAATGAAAGACAAAAGTACGATTTCGGAGAGTGATCAATTAAAGGTTGATTTTAAGAATGAGGAAATCGAGACAAAATGGAAGATTGAAATTTCAAAGAATAGGTTAGTGGCAATTATAAAAGTTGAACCCGGCACAAAAACTTTATATAAGCTTCGTGATCAAAAGCCGGCACGTGAGATAACATTAGAAGCGACAAAAACTATAGTGCCTAATTTAACCTTAACTGCTCAAGATATCCACCATAAGTTAAAAAGTATGGGGATTTCTGTTGGAATACAAGAAGATCAAATTGAACTAGCGTGTAAAACAGAAAACAAGAGTGAATTTATCATAGCAAAGGGTGAAAATCCTGTAGAAGGAAAAAATGGATGGTTGGAGTATCTGGTTGAAATTAACGAAGGAAAAACCTTTAAAGAACGTAAGGACGGCTCTATAGACTACCGGGAAGGCAGAGACATTCCTTCGGTTACAGCTGGGACAACCATTGCAATAATCCATGATCCAATTGAAGGTATGGATGGAATCAGTGTAAAAGGGGAAGTAATACATCCAAAATCTGTTCTGCCATTAAATCTAAAAGCGGGAAGCGGAACTCAGATAATAGAACAACAAATAAAAGCTACATCTGTGGGAAGACCGTCTGTACAGAAGCGGGGAAATACAGCAATCTTAACTGTTCTACCCAAGTTAGAGCATAAAGGTGATGTTAGTCTTGCATCAGGTAATCTTAAATTTAACGGAGATATCTTTATAAGTGGTAATGTCGATGAACATATGGAAATTATAGCTGCTGGCTGTATAGAAATAAGGGGAACAGCTAGTGAGGCCAAAATAAAGGCAGGCCAATCAATCATACATTATAGTAACGTGATTTCAAGTGAAATAATAGCCGGAAACAGTAATAAAGTTATTGTTGAGAAAATAAATGAATTAACCGATATTCTTAATAATCTTATCGCCATCCAACATGACCTTCAGCAGCTTAAGCATAATCCATCCTTTGTTAATGTCATAAATAAAGAAGGAATTATGCCGGTATTGAAAGTATTAATTAAATCCAAGTACATGTCATTTGTAAATAAGCTTACACAATTTATGAAAGGGTTTAATAGTGATCTTGAAATACTAAATGCTGATTGGCAAAATTTATTCAAAAAGCTTCAGACAATTTTCATTACTATAGATGAGAAGACGTTACCAGCGTTAGATAATTTTGATCAAATTGTCGAAAATATGACCCATCTTATTGAGCATGCAAATATGGAGGAAATTGGGGTAATAGCTCAAATGCCTTCAGCATTAAATAGCAATATTTATTCCTCAGGAGATATAAAAATTAATAAACAAGGCTGTTATAATTGTTCAATCCATGCTCAAGGTGCAGTTGAAATAAATGGCTTTATTCGTGGGGGAAGGCTTTTTGCCGGTCAAGGAGCTAAGATTGATGAAGCAGGTAGCAAAGGTGGAACACCGACATTAATCTGTGTTCCAAATGACCAAATAATTACTATTAAGAATGTATTTTCTGAAACAACGATCCAGATTGGAAAAAAAGTTTATCAGTTTACAAAAGATATGACAAATATAGTAGCTAGAATTGATGAGCAAGGAGACATCTCCTTACGGTAGTCAATAGGTTAAAAAAATCTACAGGAGGTG
Organism: Guptibacillus hwajinpoensis; assembly: GCA_016841285.1. Classification (GTDB taxonomy): domain Bacteria; phylum Bacillota; class Bacilli; order Bacillales; family Bacillaceae_J; genus Schinkia. The sequence goes on from JAENZK010000074.1 coordinate 10,396, forward strand.
GGTGTTGTGGGCTATATATTACCAATAAATAATGAGCAATCCACTCAATACACAAATCGGATTATTCGAAAAGATGGGCCGCCATTTGTAGTTAAACCTGTGGAAAAAGTTACGATCCGGGCTAAACTTAAAGGAAAAACAGATTATGAGGATAAATACGAAGAGGCCAAGGCTAGAAAAAAATCCGAGATTACCGGCAAAGGAAAACATTTTAATGAAACTGTCTAAAAAAGAGCTATAATTATGCAAAATCTCCTGCTTACTCTATTTTGGCAGGGGATTTTTTGCATTTACAAATTGATGCGATATAATTATATTCAAAAATGAAAGAGGTAAAAAGATGGCGACAATCGATGATTTCTTAAAGTTAGATTTACGAATTGGCACAGTATTGAAAGCAGAGCCCTTCCCGGAAGCAAAGATTCCTGCAATAAAAATGGAAATCGATTTTGGTGAAGAAATTGGAATTAAACAAACAAGTGCACAAATTACAAAACGCTATGAACCTGAAATCTTGGTAGGTCGCCAAGTAGTAGGGGTAGTTAACTTCCCTCCTAGACGGATAGCCGGCTTTAGCTCTGAAGTGTTAGTACTTGGAGGTATGCCGGAAAAAGGCGATGTCATTCTTCTGAAACCGGATGTAGAGGCTGCAAATGGAACTAAAATTGGCTAAACACCAGTGCTTAAAACAAAAAGACCGCAAAAATGCGGTCCATTGCATCTAAAAATCTTCTCCAAGATGGAATGTCTCATATGTTGTCCATTGGTCATTATCTAATTGATATAATAGATGGAAACGGTCGACTACCTCAGAATGGGCAACGTCCATCATTGTTAGTTGACCAACTATATCAGAATGTTCGCGATTTGAAAGTTTTTGTCCGATTGTGATGTGGGGAACGAAGCTCTCAGTTTTTTCGTCATTGGAAAATACATCAGCATTTAGTTTACTATGAAGGTTTAATAATTGCTCATCCTTTTTAATAGCAAGATAAATTTTATTGGCTGACGGATGAAAGGTTTTAGCTTTGTAGACCTCTATGGTAAAAGGCAATGAATCTAGGGCTACTTTGTGCAATTTTTGAATTCTTTCCTTAATTTTATCTTCGGTCGAATCAAATGGATTTACAAGAGTTACATGGGGAGGAATTAGAGAAATGTGGGGATCGTACCGTTTTCGGAAAGAATTTGCATAGTCTTGAAGCTTTTTGGATGGAAAAATAACAATACCATATTTCATAAAGCAGTTCCTCCTTTAATTCAAAAATGAATACTGTAATATTATAACAAAAATTCAATAAATTTAACACAAACGATTAGAAAAACACGTAATTTACCACAATAGCAAATTACGATGTCCCTAAAGGGATGACCTAAAGGCCTTTCTTCTTATACTATAATCAATAAATTCTAATACATTCCTATAGTACAAAAAAAGACATGTTATAATTACATAAAATGGAGAGGGGATAAAGTAACAATGACAAAGAGAGTACATAGCAGAGAAGTGCAAGAAGCAACAAAAAATCTACTTGAAGAACGTGGTGTGACTGTTTTAGATATTGCACAAATAGTATATGAAATGCAAACTCCATTTAATAAAGGTTTAACGCTGGAGGATTGTATTTTTTCCGTTGAGAGGGTTTTAAGAAAGCGTGAAATTCAACATGCGATTCTTGTTGGAATTGAATTGGACCGTCTTGCCGAAAAAGGGCTGTTGTCAGAACCCTTACAATCGATTGTAGAAAGTGATGAAGGTCTATTTGGAATTGATGAAACGATTGGCTTAGGAGCCGTTCTCACATATGGAAGTATAGCTGTAACAACCTATGGATATTTAGATAAAAATAAAATCGGGATTATCAAAAAATTGGATACAAAAGGTGGAGGGGGCGTCCATACATTCTTAGATGATCTAGTGGCCAGCATATGCGCATGTGCTGCATCAAGAATTGCCCATCAAATGAGAGATATCGAAGAAGTCGAAGAGGAAATGGCTTTTGTTGATATTGATCTCTAACATTCAATACTCAAAAGGCTGTCGGAGAGTTTTCGAGCAGCCTTTTATATTTATAAGTGTACAAGCGCCCTCACGATAATAAATACCAGACATAGAATGCAATTATAGCAATTTAAGCTTTATTATTTTTCGTGAAGGGTGATGAAATGGAGAAAGAAGGAGTTGTCATTTCTGTTTTTGGAAGTGCAGGTGGAGTGGCAAAATCCTTGCTGGCACTTCTTAACAAATCTATTACAGATCCGGAGGACCCAATTCATTCGGTAATACAACAAAGTGAATTACACTTGGTTGATTTAAACCAAAAAGACATGGAATACTACAAACAGAAATGTCCTGAGTTAGCAGAATTGATTAAACTTCATCAGTTCGATCTTCATGAATTAAAGAAGGTCCGAAAACATTTGATGAGCACAAACACAACATTAGTAGTGGATCTTTCATGGGCAGATACGGTCAACGTTTTAGAAATTTGTAATACCTTAGGAATTTCCTACACAAATTCAGCATTCGAAATTGTTGAAGTGGATAATGATGAAGAGCTTGAGGGCTTTACCTTAATCGAACGTTATGAAAGGTTTAGTAAGGTTAAAGATAAGTTTACAAATACGAAAAGCATTGTCTGCTCCGGTATGAATCCTGGAGTCGTACAATGGATGGCCCATACATTAATGACAGACTACCCGGATGAAAAACCACTTGGTTGTTTTATTGTAGAAAATGATACTACTTTTTTCAAAGATGAATCTAATATTCGTAAAAAAACCGTGTATTCTACTTGGTCACCAGAATGTTATCTGGACGAAGCCATTTTGAATTATCCGATGTATGTTAAACAGCATGTACCTATTTTTTTATATGAAGATGTATACAGAAAAGAGTTTAAGGTCACGTTAGGTGATATCGAGTTTTATGGGTGTTTGATGCCGCATGAGGAAGTATTAAGTTTAAGTAAACTCTATGACATGGAATTAGGCTTTATTTATAAGGTCAACGATTATACAACACAATTAATTCGCACTAAACTTGCTCAAAATAAGGTAGACAATTTATGGGATTGGAATTTTAAAGTATTGGATCCTGCAGAAGCTGAACTTGTAGGGGAGGACTTAGTAGGGGTGCTCCTTGTTTACGAAGATAAAGAAAGATATATTTACAATGTTATGGATAGTCAATCTACTCATCAAAAATATGGGACAAATGCAACTTATATACAGGTGGCGAGTGGAATTTACGCTGCCATTTGTACTATTTTACTAGAAACAATTCCAAATGGGGTTCATTATGTCGAAGAATTATTGTCAACGATTAAGGACATTGGATATGGAAAATATGTTACCCAATATATGACAGATTTTGTTACAGGTGAAAATGCAAAATCGAATGGATTAATTTTAGATAGAATGAAAGATGTTAGCCTATGAGCTAATAATTTGTAATTTTTTGGTGAGTTTTCAAGAATTTTATTTATTTTTTTTAATTTTTTTATTGAAATATTTTTTGATTGTTGTTACTATAATGGAGTTATTAGTAATGGAAAGCAGATATTCAAAATCATGAGTCTTTCCAAGCAGATAATTTTGACCACTTTTCTAATGAAAAGTTAAGGCCATACGGACAGCCGGGTCAAATGCCGATTGGTAACTTAGGTTGCCTTATTGATTGAGTTAAAAGCTCAAATTTTATAAGTTGGTTACTTTACAACCAGTGCATATTGCACATCAACTTGTGAAACGGTCAATAAGAGTGGTAAAGGCGATTATTTGCTATATAGACTCTGAGCCCCAAAATGATATATTTTGAATATTGAAGAGCTCTTCCATAAGATTACTAGAATTTTATGGCTGGCTTAAACTGCTGTGCTTATTTGTTTAAGTTTAGGCTATTCTTCATATTTATGATTATATCAAAAGCAAGTGATGCGCGTGAATATGCGTTTATGCACTTGCTTTTTTGTTTGGCATTTTTTAGTAATTGTAGAATAAAAAAATCTATTATAAGGGAGAGCGGAAAAATGGGAAAAGCACTTATTATTGGTTGTGGCGGAGTTGCTGCTGTATCAATTCACAAATGTGTTCAAAACAGCGAGGTATTTGAAGAGATTTGTATTGCGAGCCGTACCAAATCTAAATGTGATGAGTTAAAAGCAAAATTAGATGGTGGAAAAACAAAAATAACAACTGCCCAAGTTGATGCTAATAATGTTGATGAGTTGATCGCTTTAATTAATGAAGTAAAACCTGACATCGTTATGAATCTTGCATTACCATATCAGGATTTAACAATTATGGATGCTTGTCTTGCAACTAAAACACACTATATGGATACTGCAAACTACGAACCGGAAGATACTGCAAAGTTTGAATATAAGTGGCAATGGGAATACCGCGAGCGTTTTGAAAAAGCTGGTATTACTGCGCTTTTAGGCAGCGGCTTCGACCCAGGTGTAACAGGTGTATTTTCTGCTTATGCCCTGAAACATTATTTTGATGAAATTGAATACATTGATATCCTAGACTGCAACGGCGGCGATCATGGCTATCCTTTTGCTACTAACTTTAACCCTGAAATCAATATCCGTGAAGTTTCTGCAAACGGAAGATACTGGGAAAATGGTGAATGGATTGAAACACAACCAATGGAAATCAAGCGCGTATACAACTTCGATCAAGTTGGCGAAAAAGATATGTATTTGCTTTACCATGAGGAGCTTGAATCACTAGCACAAAACATGCCTGGAATTAAGCGAATCCGTTTCTTCATGACATTTGGTCAAAGCTATTTAACTCATTTAAAATGTCTTGAAAATGTAGGCATGACTTCCATTGAGCCAATTGAATTTGAAGGAAAACAAATTATTCCGCTTCAGTTTTTAAAAGCTGTATTACCTGATCCAGCTTCACTTGGACCAAGAACAGTAGGGAAAACAAATATTGGCTGTATCTTTAAAGGTAAAAAGGACGGTCAAGATAAAACTTATTATGTTTACAATGTTTGCGATCACCAAGAATGCTACCAAGAAGTAGGCTCACAGGCTATTTCTTATACAACTGGTGTTCCTGCCATGATAGGTGCAATGATGATTTTAACTGGTAAGTGGAATAAGCCAGGCGTATACAATATTGAAGAATTTGATCCAGATCCATTCATGGAAGCATTAAATGTTTGGGGATTGCCATGGAAAGAAGACTTTAACCCAGTTCTTGTGGATACTCTACCAGAGGATTCAGAGGCTAAGAAATCTTTAGAAGCGGAGCTAGTACGATAAGATGCGTTTTGAAGAACTACCGACACCATGCTATGTAGTAGATGAAGGCCTGCTTGAAAAGAATCTTAAAATCCTGAGTGGAGTCATGGAACGGACAGGGGCTAAGATTATTTTGGCACAAAAGGCATTCTCAATGTATACGATGTATCCACTGATTGGAGAATATTTAAGCGGTACAGCAGCAAGCGGCCTATATGAGGCGAAGCTTGGGTATGAAGAAATGGGCAAAGAAAATCATGTCTTTGCCCCTGCCTACCGTGAAGATGAAATAGATGAAATCATTTCTTATTGCGACCATATCATCTTTAATTCCTTTTCACAGGTTGAAAAGTTTCGCGATAAGGTTTTGAAGGCTGGCAAAAAAATCGGTCTTCGCATCAACCCAGAGTGTTCTACACAGGTTGGTCATGATATTTATAACCCATGTGCAGTGAGTTCGCGCTTTGGTGTAACGATCAAGCATTTCCGTCCAGAGCAATTAGAAGGTATATCAGGTCTGCATTTT
>JAENZK010000476.1 GCA_016841285.1 Guptibacillus hwajinpoensis
CGGCATCGTTTTGTAATCACGTCTAGCCTCACTATCGATGAAGAGCTCACATGCCCCCAATCCATGATAATACGGCCCTTCCTCTTTACGGTGAACGGTCACCCAAATAACCCAATAGGTTTTGCCGTTTGGAACCTCATCCCGGTTCTTTAGCATCTTTATTCCTTTTTCAATTTTACTTCTAGCATGCAGTGCCCCCATATCGATAAAGGCTTCCTGCTTTTCAACATCAATCATAACATGCGAAACATTATTCAGACTGAAAGCCCCAGCTCCGTAACCTCCATGCCCATCTGTCGAATCATTCTTTATAATGTTAAAACCAGTACCTTGGCTTTTATTATTCATTTGTGCAAGCACTCCTTATCTGATGAAAATAAACTTTTTAGTTAAAATACTATCATTAACATAATATCCTTATTTTAGCATCCTAACACAGAAACTTCACCTTTCGTGACTTGCCCAAAAATAAAGGATTTTTTTGCTTTAATAACGAATCCTAGAAAGGTATCTACAACTAGGATAAAGGAGAGAATAGTATGCCATATGTAACAGTTAAAATGTTAGAAGGACGCACTGATGCCCAAAAGAAGGCTTTGGCGGAAAAAATTACAGCAGCCGTTGTTGAAACAACAGGAGCACCGGCTGACAGAGTTCACGTTATGATCGAGGACATGCCAAAAACAAACCTAAGCGTAGGCGGAAAGATGGCTAACGAGTAAGTGGAGACTGTCCCCACATCGCGGGTGGGGCATCAGTTAGTACACCAGTTGGCACTTCAGTAGTGCCTGTCCCCATATCGCAGTTGGGGTGGCAGTTGTACCTTCGGCGGTGCCCGTCCCCATACCGCGGTAAAAAATGGCTAGGTCTATACTGACCTAGCCATTTTTGTTTGTTCACGCAGATCTTCGATATATTGATAGGCCTGCTCGACTTCTTCGTCTGTGTAACGTTGTTTTGCTTTTAAGGTGAACACTTTTTCTTTGACACCATCCTTTGAAAGGTCATCAAAGTAAAGCACGGTTGAGACCAACTCTAGGAAGCGGGAGCTTTGTTCGTTCATATTTATCACACATGATTCTAAGTGCGGCATGTCCACTTCGAAGTGGCTTAAGAACTGCTCGCCTTCGTGGGATAATGTATAGCGATATTGCACGTAGCCGCCCTTTTTTTCTTTTTGCTCACTTAAAAATCCATTGTTTTCTAACTCTTCGACCCGTAGTGTAAGCTCCTCTGAATAGGGGCCGAAAAAGTGGAAATTATATTTTTCATTAAAAGGAAATTGGAGTTTTTTTGCGATGTAAACCATCTTTTGGAGTTTTTTTCTACCAACGATTTCCCCCGCATATGAAAATACCTTCATTAATTTAGCATGATCCTGTAACATCAAGCCCTCTCCTATCCTTGCAATATTTCTTTTATCTTTGTCTTTACGTCACCCTCTGGAAGATCGTCGATAAAATCCGCTGGGTAATAAAGTTTGTGGTCGGTTCGTTTTTTGCCGGAAATCGATTCAACGATCTCTGATTCCCGCGAAAGTTCACGAAGATCACCGTTCGGCATTAATAGATAAATTGGGATCCGCTCCCCTTCTTCTCCCGGCCGGTAAAAATCGTAAGGCAAATCCGACGACGAATCAACCTCTAAATAATAATTCGTATCGATTCCAACCTCATTAAAAAGCCTCATTAATTCCATTAGCTTCATGTAGCCGGAATTTGGATTGAATTCGATGTACTTGAAAAGATTTCGATTCATAAAGCGCGTACATAGATCCTTCAATATCAGGTCTTCTTCGTGCATCCAATTTTGGAAAAAGAACAGCATGACCGATTCATCCAGTGCCAAGTAATCTTCTAGACTTACATTTCCATTAAATAGTGAATAAAAATGTGTCGGCCCACTCGTGACGTTGTAGCCTTCCTCGTACAACTTTTTCGCACGATGAAGAATTTTTGTTAA
>JAENZK010000075.1 GCA_016841285.1 Guptibacillus hwajinpoensis
TTACTTCAACCTTCATTAAAGAAAGGATGGTTTTTCAGCGGCCTCTTCCCGACCCTCTGTCCCTCCATCACTATTAATTTTTGAAAATAGTAAAGTAGTGGTGCAATTTTTAAAATTTTGATTTATAATAGTCTATAACTTTATCACTTATACGCTTTTTAGCGTTAAAGCGATATACTAACATAATATTTTAAAAGGAGTAGTTGATTTTGAAGAAATTTAAGTTAATCATGATGATTACCGCTGTTGTTAGTTTATTAATGCTAACGGCTTGTGGCGGCGGGAACGCGAAGGAAGAATCAAATTCAAATGGCGAAGCGAAAAGTGAGAATAATGGTGATGTGATTACTATTAAAGTAGGACATATCTCTCCAGATGGACAAGCCTATGCAATTGGCTTTGAGGAATATGCGAAAGCAGTGGAACAGGCTACAGACGGTAAAGTAAAGTTTGAGATTTTCGGGAATGGTGCTTTAGGCGGCGAACGTGAATTACTAGAGGGCGTTCAATTAGGTACACTTGATATGAGCTTAATTACGACAGGCGTTGTGACAAACTTTGTTCCTGAAGTTGCTGTTATTGAATTTCCGTTTTTATTTAGAGATTTAGACCATGCTTATAAAACATTAGATGGAGAAGTAGGACAAGAACTACTAGATAAAATGTCTGATGTAAATCTTAAAGGGATTGCGTTTTGGGAAAATGGCCAGCGTCATTTAGCCAACAGCAAGCATCCAGTTAAATCAGTTGCAGACTTAAAAGGTTTAAAAATGAGAACGATTGAAAGTGAACTGTTATTGGATACGTATAGTGCTTTAGGAACAAATGCAACACCAATGGCATTCCCAGAGGTATACAGCGGCTTACAACAAGGGGTTATTGATGGATCAGACTTCTCAACGGGTGTGTACTATACAACAAAAGTGTACGAGCAATCGAAGTACTTCTCAGAAGTAGGACTTTATTATGCTTCTGCTACTCTAGTAATGAATCAAAAGCTTTTCGATTCATTACCTGAAGATGTTCAAACAGTGATTGTTAATCTTGGAAAAGAGTTTGCTCAGAAAGAACGTCAAATTAATAATGATTTAACAGCAGATTATGAAAAGAACTTACTTGAAAATGGAGTAGAAATCATTCGTGCAGACGATATTGATATGGATTCATTCCGTAAAGCTGTTCAACCAGTCTATGAAAAACATGCAGAACGTTATGGGGATTACATTGAAAGAATTCAGAATGTAAAATAATGATATTCTAGCTATAAAAAAGGCTTTGGGGGAGGGATTTTCCCAAAGTCCTTTTTTCATATTTTTCTACTATCAGTATTTATATGTAATTTTGTAGATAGTATAAGAAAGGACATCGACTTCCACCATTATTGGCTGAAAGTCGTGTCTTTCTAAAGAAAAGGAGATTACAATGAAAATTATCCGTTGGCTGGATGAGAATATTGAAAAAGTATTTTTAGTGTTTTTTTCTGTCATTATGGTATGCGTCATTTTTTTACAAGTAGTTATGCGGCAACTTGATATGTCCCTATCCTGGTCAGAGGAATTAGCTCGTTATTGTTTTATTTGGCTCATTTACATTGGAATCAGTTTTGGTGTAAAAAAACAAACCCATGTGAAGATCGATGCCGTTTTGTTTCTATTTAAGGAAAAAGGGCAGATTGTACTAAATTTCGTAGCTAATCTTTTTTTCATGGCTTTTGCTATTTTTGTTATTATTTATGGATATGAAGTAGCGAATCAATTATTACAATTTGGGCAAAGGTCTCCTGCTAATCAGATTCCTATGGGATTTGTATATATGGCAACTCCAATTGGTATGGGTCTGACTTTAATTCGTTTAATTCAGAATCAAATCAAATTAATTCAATCTTTTTTTCGAAAGGCTGAGGGCAATAACGGGAAAGAAGGAATCCATATTTAAAGATTATGAGAGGAGGGTATTCTTATGACTACAGCTGTCTTATTTGGTAGTTTTGCAATTTTATTAATTTTAAGTGTTCCTATTGGCATAGCAATAGGGGTAGCTACACTAATAACTATTATCTATTCTGGGAGCTTACCGCTTGAATTTTTAGCTAAGGAATTAGTAACATCTGTTGATTCCTTTCCATTGATGGCTGTTCCCTTCTTTATACTTGCAGGTGAAATTATGGGCAAAGGCGGGATATCACAAAGATTGTTTAGTGTTGCCGGTGCCTTGGTCGGTAATAAAACAGGAGGATTAGCGATTGCAACGATTATTACCTGTATGTTCTTTGCGGCTATTTCCGGTTCTGGTCCTGCTACAGTGGCGGCAATCGGTGGCGTAATGATTCCTGCCATGGTGCAAGCGGGCTATGATCGCCGGTTTGCGACAGCGACGGTGGCAGCTGCGGGTTCGATTGGAATTATTATTCCCCCTAGTATCCCGATGGTCATGTATGGAGTTACGGCCAGTGTATCCGTTGGGGACCTGTTCATTTCTGGTATCATTCCCGGCGTTTTAATTGGCGGTGCGATGATGATTTGGGCTTGGTATTACTCGAAGAAAATGGGGTACAAAGGATTAGAGGAAAAGACATCGCTGAAGAATATTGTTAAATCAATTTGGGATGCGAAATGGGCTTTATTGATTCCAGTTATTATTTTAGGTGGTATATATGGAGGGATTTTCACACCAACGGAGGCGGCTGTTGTGGCCGTGGTGTATGGTCTTTTTGCTGCTATGGTTTTATATCGTGAGTTATCGTTCAAAGAATTACCAAAAGTAATTTATGATTCCGCACTTACAACGGCTTCTGTATTAATCATTGTCGGTGCCGCTAATGCGTTTGGAAAGTTGCTGACACTCGAACAGATTCCTACAAAAATTGCGAATGGCTTAATCAGTATTTCTAGTAATCCAACGGTTATCATTCTACTTATTTCAGTATTACTATTGATTGTTGGGATGTTTATGGATCCTCTTGCGGCGATTATTATTTTAACGCCTATCTTGCTTCCGATTGTGACTAAAGTAGGCTATGATCCTGTTCATTTTGGGGTTTTGATGGTTATAAACTTAGCGGTTGGATATTTTACACCACCGGTAGGAGTCAATTTGTTTGTTGGATCCAGTATATCCGGTGTGCCAATGGGGCCGCTCTCCAAGGCTGTATTCCCTTATGTGATTTCGATGATTATAATCCTATTGCTGGTGACTTTTATCCCGCAACTAGCATTATTGTTTGTTTAATCCTGGGACAGAGGGTCGGAAACTCCGGCTCAAAGTTCAATCAAATACCGCTCAATTCTGAGCGGTATTTTTGTTATTTAGGCTTCTTTTAAATGATCAATAAGTCGACTGAGTAAATCATTTAAAACCCTTATTTCTTGGTCGTTGTAGATATTATAAGTTTTGCTATTAAAATCATTTCGTAAAGAACTCAATTGCTCATAAACTCGTTTTCCTTCCTCTGTTATCTTTACACGTGTTCGCCTTTTATCATCAGGGTCTGTACATAAAGCAACTAAATTCGCTTGCTGTAAACGATTGATCATCCCCGTCATATTTTGTTTTGTTACTAGGGTTTCTTCTTTTAATTCACCAATTGATATATCTCCCTTTGCAATAATGGTTCTGAGGACAACCCATTGCTGAATGCTATGAAGTCCAACTTCTGTAACCATCTTTGCTCCATATCTGCTTAGTAGATTTGATATCCTTAAGAAATCTAAAGTTATATTGGTTTTTAAATTTTCCATAAAAACCTCCTAGTTAGGAAAAGAATTTCCTCTGTTATTTTCACATTTTAATAAGATGACTACTATTAGTCAAGTTGTTGACTAATATCTTATGGTAGATTAAAATAATTTAGTCAATAACTTGACTAATTGTAGGATTTTGAAAAACAGGTAAATTTTATTTGCCACGATGATAAGGAGATGAATAGGATGCCGAAAACTACAACGGATCGTAAGATGGTAACCATTGCTATGCTAGTTGCTATCCTATTAGTTGCTATAGATGTCACAGTTGTTAGTACAGCAATGCCGCAGATTGTCAGCGATCTCAGCGGTTTAAAATTAATCAGTTGGGTATTTGCAATCTATACGCTTACCACTTCAGTAACAACACCGATTTACGGTAAATTAGCAGATCTATTTGGTCGAAAGAAAGTCTTTATTACGGGGGTTATCTTGTTCGTGCTAGGGTCGATGCTTTCTGGTGCTGCTCAGACGATGACCCAATTAATTTGGTTCCGTGCTTTTCAAGGAATTGGAGCCGGAGCCGTGATGCCCCTCACTTTTACAATTATCGGTGATCTCTACCCTGGAGAGCAACGTGCAAAAATGCAGGGAGTATTTAGTTCCGTCTGGGGAATTGCCGGTCTTCTCGGTCCATTGGTAGGTGGATTCTTTGTGGACCAAATCAGCTGGCGCTGGATTTTCTACATTAATTTGCCGGTTGGTTTAGTATCACTTGTGTTAATAATGTTCTTTTTCCATGAAACGGTTGAATTGAAGAAGGACCGTAAAATCGATTATCTCGGAGCACTTACTTTTACAATCGGGATTTCTACTCTATTATACGCTCTTCTTAATGCCGGGCCGGGTCAGATGTATGCATGGAATTCAATGCCAATTTATACAATGTTAGCAGTATCAGTTATCTTTCTTGTACTCTTTGGCTATATTGAATCAAAAGTAAAGGAACCGATGCTTCCCCCATCATTATTCCGTATTCCTGTAATTTTGGTTTCAAATCTCATCGGTTTTCTAGCGAGCGCCGTGCTTATTGGGGTTAATGTTTATTTGCCAATGTGGATTCAAACCATTCTTGGACATAGTGCGACTAGCTCTGGACTTACACTAATGCCAATGTCTATTGCATGGCCTCTAGGCGCCACATTTGCAGGACGGTACATGTATAAAATTGGCTCTAAGTTCACGGCGATCTTGGGTTCTGTATTGATTGCCCTCGGTGGAACATGGTTATTGGCAGTTGAACTAGATTCACCGTATTGGTATTTTGTAGGGATTATGTGTGTTATTGGTCTTGGAATGGGATACGCCATGACTCCAACCACTGTACTGGTTCAATCAGCTGTGGGCTGGCAAATGCGCGGAGCAGCAACTGCTTCTAACTCATTTACTAGATCCATTGGCCAAACCGTTGGGATTGCAGTGTTTGGTACTATTTTTAACAACTCCCTCATTCATTCTGGAAAAGAACAATCAAATGCAGGATGGGGTGGGGAAGGGAATATTGGTGATTTCCTAAACTCAGACACCATCAATACGCTTCCTTCAGGCGACATTTCTATGATTCAAAATGCACTCGCCAAGGGTATGCACCTTGTATTTATCCTAGTGTTCTTTATCGGGATCGCCAATCTTTTGGTGACTCTGTTTCTTCCTTCACACAAAAAGGTTATGGAACAACAAAAACAAGACCCTTCGATTTAGGAAATCAAGGGTCTTACTTATGGGACAGAGGGTCGGGTTCTCCGGCTCAAAATATTAATTGGTTGTTGGGGAAAGTGGAAATGTACATTTTAAAATTAGTAACGGTGAACAAAGAGGGATAGGATGAAATTATCAGAGAATACAATATTTATTGCGGGCGGGGAGCTGGAATAGCTATGATGTAAATTTCTTAACAGATTTGTTTAACAGTACGGTATGTAACATATACTAACCAAAATAATAGTGGAGTGTATTGAATGAGACCCAAACAACGTTTCAATAAATATCCATATATAATTTTGGGCAGTATCCATATTTTTCTTTTAGTTTACTCATTTTATAAAAGCAAAGACAGGAAGAAGCATATAGTTCTTTTACTAAATTTTGCTGGATTTGCTTATATTTTTGAATATATTGTTGTGGCTCTTTTTGATGGGTATATTTATAAACCGAAATTTTTTAACCAAAAAAATGTAGATAAAATAATCGGCGCGATTTGGTCACAATTTTTTTATGTTCCAGTAAGTGCTTTATTTATTACGGTTATGAAATTTGGATGGAAAATAAAGTTGCTATTTAGCTTTTATTTTTTCTTAATAGAACGGTTATTTATCTCTATGGGAATATATAAAAATAAATGGTGGAGAACAAGGTATACGTTCATTGGGGTCTTAATTTCTTTTTTCATTAATGATAAATGGAATGAACAACTTAATAAAAATAATCCATTGATATTATTTATTTCCTTTTTTAATTTGGTACAAGTTACATGGATGAACACGATGTATATATTTGCTGTTCTTAAGCTCATTCGATATGGAAAATGGCCGTTTTTCACTTGGAAACAACATTTTGAGATTGGCCCTCTATTTGGCTTGATCTTTTCATTAATCATTGCGTGGTTGGTAAAAACCGGAGGATTTATCTCGAATTTTAAAGCCTTATTTATTATGGTAACAATTGATTCAATCACATTAAGAATGCGATTATTGAAAGTGAAAATGCCATTTCTTAACTTGCCAATAAAATATTCCATTATTTTAATTGCTGCGAATTATTATAGGAAATTAGTATATGGAGTTCCTACCGTTTGGAAAAGTACGCCGTTAAAATGAATCATGATTCTCCTTTTTCGAAGAAATCATAAAAGCTGTATGCCTATAAAAGGAATACGGCTTTTCTTTATATAAAAGGTTCGTTCTAGTAAATAAACGGAGAAATTCCGTTTAATGAGGTAATTCGATGTAAATTAGCCGATATAGACGGAGACATTCCGCCTATTGCCTTAAAAAACGTAAAAATGGGCGACTTTTCTTTGAATTACCGGAAATCTCCGCTTATTTAAGCCAAAATGGGCTCTATTTTGCAAATAACCGGAAAACTTCCGATTACTCATGGACCTATAAAACATAGAATCAGGGTGGGTGTCAATTAAAAATACTATTGAATAAATTGAAACCTTCCAACATATTCATACGTCTGTAATACTGTAATATTTTTTGGAGAGGAACGGTGGAAGAATATGTTTAAGAAAATTGCTGCTGATGCTCTTGGGTTAAGTGATATTGGGAGCGTTATTAAGCCAGTTGATTATGACAAGGTGGATGCTGATGATTTTGTCATGCACGAAGATGACGAGAAGATCTATTTTTTGATTAAGTCAAAGTCAGATGAATATTGTTTCACCAATAAGGCCCTTATTCATGTTGACGGCACAAGCGCGGTTAGTAAAAAAAGAATGCTTCGCAGGTATGATTACTCTCGAAACAGGGTTTCCAATGTGGCCCTTGAAACAGCAGGGACGATCGACCTGGATATCGAAATCAAATTTAAGATTGGACCTGAGGATTTCTCTGTGGATGTTCACAAAAAACATATTGATGAATTAAAAGATTTATATAAGGCCTTACTTAAAATCTCTGAAATTCAGCATGAAAATGAGATATCAATGGATTACGTGAAACAAAGTTTAGACATGGCTTCAACAACCTTGACCCGCACACAAGGCGCAGAGGGCCGTCTCTCTGACGAATTCAAGGAAATTAATCAACACGTCTTCACAGTTCTATCCGAAAGCAAGGACAAGTACGTGGTCAAGGATTTCGGCGAAGTGTATGAAAAGTACATCAACAACTAACTTTTTGTGGGCCAGAGGGTCGGGTTCCCCGGCTCTTTTTTGAGTGGTGGACCAGAGGGTCGGGAACTCTGGCTCGAACTCTGGCTTGAACTCCTGCTCGAATTCTGGCCCAATCGGGAACACGAGGTCTATTTTTTGCATTATTTGGAGTGGCAAACTAAAATGAAATTTGAATGGGGAAATAATGCATAAAAGGAGAATTTTAGAAATGGAATATAGTCGTATTACCAACATAGAAGATCCGTTGTTTAAACAAATGCATGAGTTAATGCAAGAGGTGTTTCCGCCTGAAGAAGTGTTGGAGTTTAGCCTTTGGAAGGAACCGTTAGAGGATCCGGGTATTCGCGTTTTTGTCGCTGTACACGAAGGGAAAGTGGTAGGGGCAACGGAGTACCGATATTACCAAGACTTCAATGTGGCGATGACGGATTTTACGATTATTGGCCAAGCTGGACTCGGAATCGGTCCGTTTTTAGCACAGAAGCGTTTAGTGGATTTACAAGCTTTAGCTGCGGAAAATGGGAAGAAGCTTTTCGGCATGTTTGCTGAAATCTATGATCCATATCGTGTAGAACATCATGAGTTTGGCGGGATCAAACCAATGGACCCTTATGTTCGTCGTGAAGTTTTGGCTCACCTTGGGTACAAGCGAATTGATTTCCCTTATGTACATCCTTCTTGGAACAATGATGGTGAGGCGGTTACAGGCCTTGATCTTTGCTTCCTTCCAATGGAAGAAGGGGTTCAAGAGCTTGAAACAGACCTTGTCGTTTCGTTTTTAAAACGTTATTATTCCGTGTTATCAAACAAGCCAGAGTCCTGGTATACAATGGTTGAGGATTTAGAAGCGAAAGAAAGAGTGGCATTAGCGTATCTATAAAATCTATACCACTAATTAGCCCTTATTTTGGATAGCATATAGCTATCCTTTTTTTATAGGAAAATGTTATCCATAGAATTAAGGATTTTACTTATCTTGAACATAATTCCAATTCTGTTGATTAATACTACATATACCATAAGAATTCTTGTACAGGGTTAGGTGGAAAAATGTTTAGAAGGAAGAGAGAACAACACCCCGAAGGAAGTTATGAAACTGTAGAAAAAACAGAAAGTGAAGTATTTGCAAAGGCAAATAAGTCAAGCGATTTTACAACGCTCTCCCCATTGGAAAAAAATAATTTATTATTTATAAGTTTCTACAACACAATGATTGATCCAAACATCCTACATCAGTCTGTTTTACCCTTTTTAATAGAAAAGGCTGCTGACATAAAAGAACTTTCTGATTTGAAGAAAATTATTCCAATAGAAAATATAAAAATTGTAAAAGAACCAGTTATGGTTGAAAAAGCCATCCACGAGGGAGCTATTGTCATCTATTTTAAAGATAAAAAAGGGGAATTTGCTCTCTTAAATATTGGTGACCATAGACTAGGACAACGGGAAACAAATGATACACAAAATGAATTTAGTGTGATTGGACCAAAAGTAGGCTTTATTGAGGACCTTTCCACGAATCTTCATTTAATCAGAGATCATTTGAATACTTCAGATCTAATATTTGAAGAAATTATAATTGGCTCAAGAATGAGGACTAAAATTGTAATCGCCTACTTAGATGGGGTTACCTATCCAGAATACGTAAATACTGTAAAACAGCGGCTTGAGGAACTTGATATCGATGTATCCTATGACAACACACAACTTGAACAATTGATTTCGGATCATACCTCAACATTTTTTCCTTTATACATAACAACAGAGAGGATTGACAGGACAGTAGGAGCACTTGTTCAAGGACAGGTCGTTCTAATTAGTGATAAATCGTCCTATGCTTTAATTGGACCAGTAAGCTTAATGGAGTTTTTCTCAAATCCAGAAGATTTTTACTTACCATCGATTATTGCTTCCTTTTTTAAATTACTGCGGATCTCTGGTATGTTATTTTCTATATTTGCTAGTGCTTTTTATGTCGCAATATTATCCTTTCATTATGAAGTTGTGCCGAAGGATTTATTAGGACCTATTATCTTTTCACGGGCGAATGTTCCTTTTCCGCCTGTAGCAGAGGTTTTATTTTTGGAGGTTACGATTGACCTCCTAAGAGAAGCGGGAGCTAGGCTACCAACTAAAATTGGACAAACCCTTGGTATTGTAGGAGCAATCGTTATTGGTCAAGCAACGGTTGAGGCAGCTCTAACAAGTAACATTTTGCTCATTATTATCGCCCTTGCAGCCCTGTCTTCCTTCACAACACCCATCTACAAAATGTCCAATGCTGTGCGTATATTACGGTACCCTTTTATCATTCTCGCGAGCATATGGGGTGGCTTAGGTATTTATGCAGGAATACTCTTATTAATTGCCCACTTAGCACGTCTAAAATCATTTGGGGTCCCATTTCTTCTCCCGATTTATCCTTATCGAAAAGGTGGGTTGGCTAGCTCCTTTGTAAGGCCAAATTATTTGAAATATAGTAAGCGTCCTTGGTATTTAAGACCTTTAAGCTTAAGGAGAGATTCACCAGATTCACATAAAGACCCTGAGGAAGGTCTTAATTCTGAATAATTTAACTTTATTCAGTAGAAGTATCCTACTTCCATAAGAGGCAAGATGAATGAGTATAAGTATTTTAATTCAGTGGGGGTACAAACCCCTGCTGAATAAAGTTAAAGCCACCGGCGGATGCCTCAGATTTTCAGAGGTAGTTTTTCGAGCTAAGATCAAAGACTAAGAACGCCACATCCTGTGGCAACGTCTTTGTGACCCACATCGTGTGGGCCTAAAAAATCTGGGCGCAAATACGCCAAGGCGCATTTGATTGATAAAGGCTGGATCATAAATGAAAAAGAGGCGAAAGTATTTCGTTGTATTATTACTTTATGTTTGCATTGTTGCTCTTTTAGGCCGTACGCGAGAGAGGACGATTGACAAAATTAGTATTATTCATGTTTTTGGGTTCGATCAAGCGGAAAATGGTGACATAATAGGAACAGCGTTAATCCCTGAATACACTAAGAACAAAGCCGGTACTCAAATTGAGTATTTAGAAGAACGTGCACCAAGCAGTGCTTTAGTTATATCAAAAATGGGAACACACACCAGTACACCTATTGAAATAGCCAAAACTAGGGTCTTGGTATTCGGGAAAAGCTATGCTGAGGCAGGTATTCAAAGTATGGTTGAACGGTTTATTATTACCCCTCAGATCGGGACCAATATTCAAATCGCAGTTTCTACGCAGTCTGCTAGGGAGGCATTGAACAAATTTAGGAAGCAGGAATCGCTCACCTTACTTGAGCAAATCGAGCATAATATGCTAAAGCAAAATCTGCCTAACATGAATCTTCATATTTTTTTAAATCACTTTTATGGAGAAGGTATGGATGCTTTTGTTCCTATGATCACCTTAGACGAAAAAGATACCATAAAGGTAGATGGGGTGGGGGTCTTTAAGAATGACCAATTCAAGCTCCATTTAAATCCAAAACAAACAACTTTGTTTTCAATTCTTAAAGATTATCGTAGCCAGGCAGCCATAAGTATGTATCTTGGTGAGCATAAATCAAATGAAATCATAACGGTTCGGGCCTTCCGAAGTAAAACTAATTGGGATTGGGATCAGAAGAAAAAGGAACTAAATCTTAACTTACGGTTAAAATGGACCATTATTCAGCATCCAAATAGGTTTAATCTTGGAAAAAAGAAAGACATTATTGAGATTAAGAAAATAATTACTAAAAATATAGAAAATGGGATTGAGGACTTACTAACAACTCTTAAAGAAAATGAAGTAGATCCCCTTGGACTAGGAAATATAGTGCGATCAATGGATCGGACATGGGAGAAGGAATCTTTTTATAAGCAATACCCAACCCTACCGATAAATGTAAATGTAGATTTAGAAATCATACATTCTGGCCTGGAAAGCTAGTTGATGAGGATGGATTATCATGAACTCAATGGTGAAAGAAAATAAAATGGTATCGCCTTACTTTCTGTTTTTTTTAATGCATTCCACTCAAACAGGAATTGGTGTTTTAAATTTTCAATCCAAAATCATTAAGGGAGCCGAACATGAGGCTTGGATCTCGGTCTTCGCTTTGGGGTTACTCATGCATATCATCTTTTTTATGATTTTATATATCTTAAAGCAAACAAGTTCACGTGATATTCTTTCCTTTCATAAGGATGTTTTTGGTAAGTATTTTGGTGGTGCTCTAAATATCATCATAACGTGCTATTTTGCAGCAGCTGGTTTGTTCACTTTACATATCTATATTGATGTTCTCGAGATTTGGGTGTTTGATGGAATAAATAGTTGGGAATATTCACTACTTTTTTCGATTCTTATTTTTTACATCATTGCCGGAGGATTTCGAATTGTAACGGCGATCTCTTTTTGGGGTGTAGTCATACCTAGTTTTATCCTACTTTCACTATTATTTGTCCTAAAATATGCTGAGGTTACTTATATCTTACCTCTCTTTCAGCATAGAGTAATGGACTATTTTATCTCAGGGAAAGAAGCACTGCCTATCTATCTAGGATTTGAGACTGTACTCGTTTTTTATCCGTTTATTAAAGATGGGGAAAGGGCTAAAAAATGGGGACACTTGGGATTACTAAATACAACATTACAATATACAATTATAACGATCTTAACATTTTTGTTTTTTTCACAAGGAAAACTCGTACATTTAACATGGCCAACTTTGACCATGATAAAAATTATTAGTTTTCCATTTTTAGAACGATTTGAGTTTATATTTATATTTACATGGCTTCTAGTAATAATGCCAGTGATTTGTATCTATCTGTGGTCGGCAATTAGGACTATTAAATTAACAATCCCAAAAGCAAAACCTACTTTTATATTAATTGGCTTACTTGCCATTTATCATTTTGTTAATAGCTATTTTGTCGAAATGGAATTCTCGCTTCTTTTAGGCGAAATTGTCAATTATAGTGGACTAGTCTTTCTTTTTGGCTACATTCCATTTCTCTTTATCGTTTCTATTGTTAGGAAAAAACTAAAAAAAGTGCCCAACTGATTTTGGTGGGACAGAGGGTCGGAAACTCTGGCTTGGGTTGGTGTTGCGAGCCACAGGGTCGGAAACTCTGGCCTGGGAACTCCGGTTTGTTTAGTGGTCTTGAGAATATTTTTATTAATCTTTAACATAGCTTTATGGTAAAAGGAAAGAGTTGAATCCCATGAATTATGAACAGAAGGTACAGGACGAACTTATTGCATGGAAAATGAAAATGAGAAGACGTACAGGCATGATCAATAAAATTTCGAAGAAAACGCAAACAAAGATCAATTCATACATTCCCGATAAAATTCATCAGGTCGTTACAGAAGGAATTAAGGGAATGGTTAAGGCTACTTTAACAGGATCCAACCTTACGACGAATAAAAAACCAGATGAGGGATTAAGTTTATACGAGCGGGATGTGTTAGTAAGACAGAAACTTTCATCCTATCGGAGATCCGCGGTGATTGAAGGTGCAGGAACAGGTGCGGGGGGCTTTTTACTTGGGCTAGCTGATTTTCCGTTGCTTCTATCCATTAAGATGAAATTCTTATTTGAGGCAGCGGTCATCTACGGATATGATACCAACCAATATGAGGAGCGCTTATACATGCTTCATATTTTTCAACTTGCTTTTTCAAGTGATGATAAACGTAAGGATGTATTCCAGATTATTGAACATTGGGAGGAATATAAACAACAAGTAGTTGATATGGATTGGCGGGAGTTCCAACAGGAATATCGAGATTATATTGATTTGGTAAAGATGTTTCAGTTAATTCCAGGTATTGGGGCGGTTGTTGGAGCCTTTGCTAATTACAATTTACTCGATCAATTGGGTGAAACGGCCATGAATGTATATCGGATGCGCTTTTTAGAGGAATAATGTGGGCCGGAGGGTCGGGAACTCTGGCCTTGCCTTTTTTTGTGCGGGGCCACAGGGTCGGAAACACTGGCTCATCACAAGAAGAGGAAATTAATTTGCCCATTGTTTCAGGACTTGTTCTTTTGCAATTTGGTGAATTTCTTCTTCTGAATGTTCTTGATAAACAATCACATTGGTTTGATAATTTTTCCCTTTAAATGTTACGTAGATAGTATACTCGTACATTTTTTCTCACTCCTTTCTATGGATAAACTTCTTGATAGTTATATCATAAATCTGTTTCTTTAAGCTTATATTGATGTTAAGTAAAGATTTAATATTAATTGCACATCAAACATGTTTTTGGATACAAAATATGGTAATCTTAGCGTGAGGTGTTGAAATTGGAAAAAGATGAAAAATATTTAAGGGCTAAAAAAAAGGTACAAAGTCTTAAATCGTTTTACATTCATTTGACCGTCTATATTCTGGTAAACATCATGCTATTTATCATAAATTTTCTATCTGATGCAGGCAACTGGTGGTTTTTGTATCCACTTGGAGGCTGGGGTATTGGTGTTCTAGTCCACGGATTATCGACATTTGCATTCTTTAATTTTGGCGCAGATTGGGAAGAGCGAAAGATAAAAGAATACATTGAAAAAGAAGATAAAATGTAATTGTGGGCCAGAGGGTCGGGGTCGGCGGGCGGGACACAGGGTCGGAAACTCTGGTTCGATCGGGAACCCAACTCCGACCCACCTTTAGTTAGGTTAGTACAGATGCTTTTCTGTTTGCAAATGAAATACCTATATTAGGGTGTTTGTGGATATCTTCTGTTCCGGCATCCAATGCAGTCTTGTAATATAGACATTTATGTTCAATTATTGCCATTGTTTTCTTTAGTTCTTCCAACTGTGCTTCTACATGAGCTTTTCGTTCGATAAACATGTCGTATCTTTGTTGTAAGGTAGAGTCCCCTTCTGAACACCAATCAATGAAATTTTTAATTTCCTTAATAGCCATCCCAGTTGATTTCAGACATTCAATGATCTTTAAAGCGGCGATATCGGATTCTCTAAACAAACGTGTTCCGCTTGGTGTCCGTTCAACAAAAGGTAAAAGCCCTTCCTTATCGTAGTAACGCAAGGTATATGCTGTAAGATTTAATTCTTTTGCAACTTCACTTATGGAATAGGTCTTCATCAGTTACTTTCCTCATTTTTGAAATATAGACTTCGAGTTAACTCTAAGGTAGAATAATCATATCACGGTATTTACTGAATGTCAAAATAATAGGAAATGGAGACCTGTATGATTGGGATCTTTTTAAAAGAATAATTTAAAAGAAAAATTTAATCACTTGACTTAGAGTTAACTATAGGGATTAATATATTTTTGCAAGAGAATAAAGTAAGAATGAAAGTAAAGGAGGGGGATTCGCAACCTGAGTTTTCTTTTTTAATTACTGTTATAATCGCATTCTCTTGAAAAATATTAATTATTGGAGGCTTTTTCATGATTACTGCTAAAGCACGAGCTGTCGATGGTCCAGACAAACCCTTTCGAGCAGCCGAAATTAAACGACGTGATCTTGATTTGCATGATGTTCTGATTGAAATTAAATATGCAGGGATATGCCATTCTGACATCCATACTGCTCACGGCGAGTGGGGACCTGTGAACTATCCGCTTGTACCTGGACACGAAATTGCGGGGATTGTTACGAATGTAGGAGCAGAGGTATCAAAGTTCAAAGTGGGTGACCGCGTAGGTGTCGGATGTATGGTTGACTCCTGCGGTGAATGTGAGAATTGTCGTAAAGGAGAAGAACAATACTGTCTCAAAGGAAATATCCAAACCTATGCTGGTGTTGACAAATACGGTGAACCTACCCAAGGAGGTTATTCTACCCACATTGTCGTACAGGAGGATTTCGTACTCAGAATTCCTGATAGCATCGAGCTAGACGTTGCAGCACCATTACTTTGCGCAGGTATTACTACATATTCTCCATTAAACCATTGGGAAGCGGGCCCTGGTAAGAAAGTAGCTGTTATTGGAATGGGCGGTCTTGGTCATATGGCAGTTCAAATTGCACATGCCATGGGGGCCGAGGTTACTGTATTATCGCAAACACTGAGTAAAAAAGAAGATGGCTTGCAGTTAGGTGCAAATCATTACTATGCTACAAGGGACCTTGAAACATTCGAGAAACTAGCGGGTACTTTTGATTTGATCATTAATACTGTCAGTGCAAAGATTGACTTGAACGCTTATTTGGGGTTACTTACTCTTGATGGAACTCTCGTAAATGTTGGTGCTCCTGCCGAGCCTCTATCACTAAATGTGTTCTCTCTCATAGGTCATCGCCGCTCATTTGCAGGTTCTATGATTGGAGGCATCCATGAAACACAGGAGATGTTAGACTTCTGTGCGAAACATAACATTGTTCCTAAAATAGAAGTCATTTCAGCCGACCAAATTGACGAAGCATACGAACGCGTATTAGCTTCAGATGTGAAATATCGATTCGTGATTGACATCAGCACAATGTAAAGCGAGCCAGAGGGTCGGGAACTCTGGCTCGAAAGCGGGACACAGGGTCGGAAAGAAGCCACTGAAAAAGTCCCCTCAGAACAGCTAACAA
>JAENZK010000477.1 GCA_016841285.1 Guptibacillus hwajinpoensis
AGTGTAATAGAAAAATAAGGAAGAATGGGAGGCGATGAAGTCTTGTCATTTTCATTTATTCATGCTGCTGATATCCATCTTGACAGCCCCTTATCAGGTTTAGAGCAATACGAGGGGGCACCGGTTGATAGAATTCGTAGTGCAACTAGAGATGCGTTTAGAAATTTAGTAGACACCGCAATTGAAAGACAGGTTTCATTCATCATCATTGCCGGTGATTTATATGATGGTGACTGGAAAGATTACAACACAGGTCTGTTTTTTGCCAGTCAAATGGTCCGTTTACAAAAAGCCGGTATTAAAGTATTCCTTATCCGCGGCAACCATGATGCTGCTAGTTTAATAACGAAGGAATTGAAGCTTCCTGAAAATGTTTTCGAATTTTCAACAAAAGAGCCGGAAACAATTGTCCTTGACGAACTAGGAGTTGCCATACATGGACAAGGCTTCGCTCATCGATCAGTAGAAGAAAATCTAGTGAAAAATTATCCTAGTAGAGTTGAAGGATATGTTAACATTGGTGTTCTCCATACGAGTGCAACAGGGCGGGAAGGTCATGAAAACTATGCACCTTGTTCAATTGATGATATGAAGGAAAAAGGGTATGACTATTGGGCGTTGGGTCATATCCATCTACGTGAAGTCCTTCATAAAAATAAACCAGTGATTCTTTTTTCTGGAAATATCCAGGGAAGACACATCAAAGAAACAGGTGACAAGGGATGCACACTTGTGACTGTAGAAAATGGCGAAATTGAGTCTTATACACATTTGTCTTTGGATGTACTGCGTTGGGAGCTTTGTGAAATGGATGTAAGTGGTCTTGAAAGCCTTGAAGAAATAGTAGAAAGAATCCATGAAGCTTTGGAAAAAAAGGTTCAAGATGCAGAAGGTCGGTTCTTGGCAATACGGTTTAAAATTATAGGTCCTACGAAGGCTCATCAGGAGTTAATTGTGGCTAAAGAGCATTTGACGAATAATATCCGCTCGATCGCGCTTGAGGTTGGAATGGGTGATATTTGGGTTGAAAAAGTTAAAATAGAAACCTCTCACTTAATCGATATTCAGGAACTAAAGGCACAGCATACGCCCATAGCGATTATTTTAGATTTCATTAATGATATAGAAAATAATGATGAAATGGTAAAGGAATTATTAGCGGAGTTTGAAGACGTGCAGCAGGCTTTACCGTATGAACTTAAAACAGGGGAAGAAGGATTTAACTTTTCTGATCCAAATTTAATAAAGAAAAAATTGGCAGATGTTGAAGACTTAATTCTTTACTATTTAACGAAGACGGGGGTGGAATCTTAAAATGAAACTCAATTATTTAAATTTGCGGGCTTTCGGCCACTTTACTGATTATGAGATAAATTTTGACCCATCAAAAAATTTCCATCTGGTCTACGGATTAAATGAAGCAGGGAAAAGTACAGCATTACGTTCAATTAATCACTTCTTATTTGGATTTCCACAGCAAACTTCTGACTCGTTTTTACACGGAAATACAAAATTAAGAATTGAAGGAGAGCTTCAAAATACAAAGGGAGAAACTATCCAATATATTCGCCGAAAAGGTAAAAAGAATACAATGATTGATAAAAATGGAAACGTGCTTAATGATTCGGTAATTGATGGATTTTTGCATGGAATCACTGAAAACCATTTTACGAATATGTTTGCCCTTAACCATGAAACTCTTCGAGAAGGTGGGGAAAGCCTGCTTGAAAGCGGCGGTAATTTAGGAGAAAGCTTGTTTTCAGCGGCATCAGGCATAAGTGCGCTACGAAAAGTTTTTGAAGAACTGGAGAAAAAGTCCGCTGACCTATATAAAAAGAGAGGTTCGACGCCGGAGTTAAATAAACTATTAAAGGAAGAAAAAGAGCTTAGAAAAGAAATAGCGCAGTATCAATTAAAAGTCCAAGCTTGGAAAGAACTTGAAAGAAAATACAATAATGG
>JAENZK010000478.1 GCA_016841285.1 Guptibacillus hwajinpoensis
ATTTGATAATTCAGGCATCGCTTTTTATTGGTAAAATATGTTATAATATTCAGAAAACAGGACAAGCGAGGCGAGGCTTGGTTGGTCATGCTAGGCTTGGGCTGGGAATGGGGGTTTTGTAATGGAGGAAAAGGTAGTAAAGGCGATTCAAGACGATTATCCAGATGATTTTGCGTGGTGTTATGGTTGTGGAAGACTGAATGAAAGTGGGCATCATTTTAGAACAGGCTGGGAAGGGGAAAATACAGTCACTATTTTTAACCCTGAGCCTGAGCATTTAGCACTTCCTGGCTTTGTTTATGGTGGATTAATTGCATCCTTTGTAGATTGCCATGGAACAGGGTCAGCATCTCTTGCTTTGCACCGAAAGAATGGACATGAACCAGGAGATGAGGCAGATCCGCCACGTTTTGTAACCGCTTCCCTGCATGTGGACTTCTTAAAACCAACGCCACATGGTGTACCTTTAAAAGCGGTTGGAACAGTCGAGGAAATTCATCCAAAAAAGTGGAAGGTCAATGCGGAAGTTTATGCAGGGGATACTCTATGTGCTCGCGGTGAAGTTATTGCTGTTGTCATGCCGAGTACGTTTGCGAAGAAGGATTGATTAATAAATAGATTAAATTAAAAAACATGGTGATTCGTAAAGGGACTCACCATGTTTTTTTGTTTGGTTGCTTTAGGTTCGGATCATTGTACAGGGCTTAGTTCGGACACGATAGCTGCTGGAATGGGAAAAGCTGTCCGAAGTTGGCTTGAGTTCGGACACGATAGCCGCTGGAATTAGAAAAGCTGTCCGAAGTTGGCTTGAGTTCGGACTCTATAGCCCCTGGAATCACATAGCTTGTCCGAAGTTCGGTTCGGGCACCATTGTGGCATAAAAAGAAACCCGAGGAGAGATCCAACGGGTTTCAATTTTATTATTAAATTATAAAAGTTCTTTACGTAATTCTGCTGCTGATTTTGGAGAAAGGTAACCAGGTGCTACATCAAATACTGTTCTTGCACCATATAGACCTTCTTGGTTCATGCGGTAAGCAGCACGTGCATAAGCAACAAGAACACTTGATGTGAATTCAGGATTGCTATCAAGCTTTAATGAATATTCAATAACATGGTTAGTATTATCACTAGTTTGGCCGCTACGGATTACGAATCCACCATGTGGCATTGTTGAATGATTTGCTTTTAATTCTTCTTCAGAAATGAAGTTTACTGTTGTGTCATAGTCTGAGAAGTAGTTAGGCATAGTTTTGATTGTTGTTTCAATCTCAGCAAGGTCTGCTCCCTCTTCAGCAACTACCCAGCATTCTCTTAAATGCTTTTCTTTAGTAGAAAGCTCTGGATTTTCGCCGTTACGAACACGTTGTACAGCTTCCTCAATCGGAATAGTATATTGGACGCCGGCTTTAACGCCTTGAACACGACGGATAGCATCTGAATGGCCTTGGCTTAAGCCTTTACCCCAGAAAGTATAAGTTTCACCTTCAGGAAGTGCAATCTCGCCGTAAACACGATTTAGTGAGAATAAACCTGGATCCCAACCAACGGAAATAATGCTTGTTTTGTTGTTTGGCTTGGCTGCAGCATCAACTGTCTCGAAATACTCAGGAATTCTAGCGTGTGTATCAAAGCTATCAATTGTATTAAATAATTTTGCGTATGTAGGACCTTGTTCTGGTAAATCTGTTGCAGAACCACCACATAAAATTAATACATCAATTTCATTTGTGTATTTTTCAATCTCATCGATAGAAAGTACTTTAATGCTTTCATCATTCACATTAACACTCTCAGGAGCTCTTCTAGTAAATACATATGATAGTGTCACGTCACTGTTTTTTTTCACAGCAGCTTGTACACCTCGTCCAAGGTACCGTTTTCAACAATACCCAGTCTCATTTGAATTTCCAAGTTTTTTTTCTCCAAAACAATAAAAAAAAAAATAATTTTAA
>JAENZK010000076.1 GCA_016841285.1 Guptibacillus hwajinpoensis
CTATTTTAAAAAATGGGGTTACTTGTGGCGTGAATGGTTAACCACTGTTGACCATAAAAAGATTGGAATTATGTACTTAATTTCAGCAATACTAATGCTTTTCCGCGGTGGAGTGGACGCCGTTATGATGCGTGCTCAACTTGCCGTTCCTGATAATACACTTTTAGATGCGCAGCATTACAATGAGGTTTTCACAACACATGGTGTTGTAATGATTATCTTTATGGCTATGCCATTTATTATGGCGCTAATGAATTTCGTTGTGCCTTTACAAATCGGTGCAAGGGACGTTGCGTTCCCGCGCTTAAACGCCTTAAGCTTCTGGTTATTTTTCTTTGGTGCTATGTTATTTAATATTTCATTCGTTGTCGGTGGTTCACCTGATGGTGGTTGGACAGCGTACTTCCCACTTGTAGGTCCTGAATTAGCACCAAATGTAGGTAACAACTATTACATGGTTGCTATTCAGATTGCCGGTCTAGGTACGTTAATGACAGGTATCAACTTTATTACAACGATATTAAAAATGAGAGCTCCTGGAATGACAATGGGCAAAATCCCTATGTTCACTTGGTCAGCTTTAACAGCAAACATTATTATCGTTTTTGCATTCCCACCATTTACAGTAGCACTTGCAATGGGAGCAATGGATCGCCTATTCGGCACACATTTCTTCTCGACGACAAATGGTGGTATGGACATGCTTTGGGCTAACCTTTTCTGGGTATGGGGCCATCCTGAAGTTTACATTTTAATCTTGCCGGCATTCGGTATTTTTAGTGAAGTAATTTCAACTTTTTCACGAAAAAATCTTTATGGGTATAAGTCAATGGTTGCTTCTATGTTAATCATCTCATTGATTTCATTCTTTGTTTGGGCCCACCACTTCTTCACAATGGGTATGGGGCCTTTGGCAAACAGTATTTTCTCAATCACAACGATGGCGATTGCCGTTCCTACTGGGGTTAAGATCTTTAACTGGTTGTTTACCCTTTATAAAGGAAAAATCGAGTTTACAACACCTATGCTTTATGCTCTAATGTTCATTCCGCTATTTACAATTGGTGGGGTAACGGGAGTAATGTTGGCGATGTCAGCAGCAGACTATCAATATCATAATACAATGTTCCTAGTTGCTCACTTCCATAACGTTATTATTCCTGGCGTTGTGTTTGCGATGCTTGCTGGTTTAACTTACTACTGGCCAAAAATGTTTGGTTATATGTTAAATGAAAAAATCGGTAAATGGACCGTATGGCTTCTTTCAATCGGCTTTTTATTAGCATTTATGCCAATGTACATTACCGGATTAGATGGTCAAGTACGTCGCGCCTATACGTACTCTGAAGCAACTGGATTTGGTCCATTAAATATGGTTTCATTCGTAGGTGCAGGTATTATGGCCATCGGTTTTGCGTTAATTTGTTATAACCTATATTACAGCTATCGTTACGCTTCAAGAGATGTCGGTATTGACCCATGGAATGCACGTACACTTGAATGGGCTACCCACAACCCGGTACCAGCTTATAACTTTGCGATCATACCAAAGGTTAACTCTTACCAAGCTGTATGGGATGCGAAGAACAATGGTCATGTTCTATTTAAAGAAGACAAATACGAAAAAATTCATATGCCGAATAATACCGGGGTTCCATTTATTATGGGTGCAATCTTCTTTGTTTGGGGATTTTCAATGATATTCAGCTTATGGATCCCAGTTATCGTTTCAACTATCGGAATCTTTGTATGTATGGCCTACAATTCATTTAAGGAAGATCACGGCTATTACATTTCAGCCGAAGAGGTTAAAGAAACCGAAAAAGAATTGCGAGGTGCAAGTTAATGAAAATCGATCATGCATTGCCTCTTGAATATAGTACACACCAAAATCAATTAAATATCTTAGGTTTTTGGATTTTCCTTGGTGCCGAAATTATGCTTTTTGCAACGCTGTTTGCTTCCTATTTTACATTAGTAGATCGTGTAGGCAGTGGCCCAAGCGGAGCAGAAATTTTCGAAATTACACCTGTATTAATTGAAACCATCGTTCTATTAACTAGTAGTTTTACAATCGGGCTTGGTGTACACGCGATAAGACTTGGTTACAAGAAGGCTGTAATGGCCTTCTTTGGAATCACCTTGCTCCTTGGACTTGTCTTTCTTGGATTTGAAATCTTTGAATTTATCACCTATGTCCATGAAGGTGCAGGAATTCACACAAGTGCCTTTACAGCGATCCTTTTAACAACTTTAGGAACGCATGGTGCACACGTTACCTTTGGCTTATTCTGGGGACTATCCATTTTGCTGCAGGTAAAAAAACGCGGATTAACTCCTGAAACAGCGAATAAATCATTTATTTTCTCGCTTTACTGGCATTTCCTAGATGTAGTCTGGATCTTTATTTTCAGCTTCGTCTACTTGAAAGGAATGATGTAATAATGAACTATGTAAAAGAACTATTCCCTGCTAAGCAAGTAATGGGATTTATCTTTTCATTAGTGCTGACAGCCGTTGCTTTATTAGTATATTTCCTTGATATGTCCTTTACGGCTGGTATGACAGTGCTGCTTCTCACAGCATTCGTACAGGCTGGACTACAGTTAGTCGTGTTCATGCATGCTGGTGAATCAAAGGACAAAGGGGCCATCTATACGAATATTTTCTACTCCGTTGTCATTGGCCTTATAACAGTATTCGGAACATTGCTTTGTATGGTTTGGGGTATCATTTAATAATTTCTTTGCAGTGACCGGGCAGCGGCTTTATCGTGCCCGAATTCCTTGCAAAATTTGAAAACGGGCACGTAAAAGTTGTTTGCGTGCCCAAATTGTCCTTTCAAGCCAAAAAGGGTAACGATCATAATGCTGCACTACATATTCCACTCATCCCAATAAATATTAATATACTCAATTTTTCTTAATGGGCTCTCAAGCACGGTTTCATTTTTAGTTTCTTCATGATTATTATTTACTACGTGAATTAGTTTTTCAGATTCATACTTATCCATTTTAGCAGCTCCTTTTTTATAGATCTTTGTTTATTTTGTTCCATTCGGTTCTTTTTAAGCGTCGCATTTAATTTATTTAATTCGCCTCAATGATGGTTTATATTCTGTAACCCTGTCACCCTTATATCTTTTTTCGAGCATTTCTTCTGTTGTAATAAAAAACATTCCGATTATAAAAATAAATATAGCGCCAATGATAGTGCCAATCCCAATTGCAGCTAATTTACTGTAACCGTTTCCAACATACCCGATAATTAATAAAATAATTCCAATTAAAAGAATAGTGATACTAACAAAGTTGACGGTGTTAAATAATTCCTTTCTTCCAGCTGCGATAAAGATCCCTCACTTTCCTTCATAGTAAACCTAGTGGGACACAGGGTCGGGTTCTGCGTCCCACATCGGGCACCACTCTCTTACATAGCATTATACCATTTGGCAATTCCCCATAAATAGCGAGATTTTCTCTGAATCCTTCCGACCAGGCCTTTCTTCGACACCGGTCAATACATCAACCGCAAAAGGACGTACTTCACGGATAAGTGATACAATATTCGTTGGATTAAGACCGCCAGCTAAAATAACCGGTAACGAACTTTCTTTTTGTATGGTTTGAAAGGCGGACAAATTTACCATCACACCGGTTCCACCGGGCATGGATTCTGTATAGGAATCTACTAAAATGGCGGAAATGCCCGTTTTACAAAGTTCTCTTGTTGCCTCTACTGGGTCGTTTATTTCAAAATCACAGTTACCATTGCCATCGATTCGCAAAGCCTTAATCGTCTTAATCCCTTTTGGTTGTAACTGTTTAGCTATTTCCGTTATTTCTTCCAGCTTTTCTTTATAATGCAGTTGAACAACATTAGGATGTGTTTTATTAACTATATCTAAAACTTTTTCGACTGAACCACCTGTTACTACACATGTGCTAACAAAAGGTGGAACTCGTTCTATAAGCTCCCTTGCCTGATCTGTTGTTAAGTTCCATGGAACAGGAATTGGATATTCTACAACAAAGCCAATCATGTGAACTCCCGCTTGTACACACAGGCTTACATCCTCATGATTCATTAGCCCGCAAAATTTAACCCTCGTATTCATAGCGCTTTACCCCCTAGGAACGCTTAGCGCCTTATACATAGCTACTGGGTCCTTTGCTTTGAGGATCGCTGTCCCAACCAGTACAGCATGCGCACCAGCCGCAACAGCACGTGCTACATCTTCTACAGACATGATAGAACTTTCACTCAATACTAAGGAATTTTGAGATACGGATTGTGCTAATTTTTCAGTTGTATTTACAGTACCGTTATCCATTTCCCACTCTAGTATATTACGATTATTGATCCCTAAAAATGACAGTTGAAAATCCTTAACGGCATTAATCTCCTCTTCATTATGGGTCTCTACTAAAGGTTCTAAACCGAGAGAAATGGCTTCATCTATAAGTTTACGAAGCTGTTCTTTTTCTAAAATTGATGAAATTAATAATACCCCGCTCGCACCAGATTGGGCAGTTTCCTCCAATTGCTCACGTGTTTTGATAAAATCCTTGCGCAAAATAGGTACAGGCACAGCTTCGGCAATTTGTTGCAGTAACTCTAAAGAACCGCCATAATGCTCTGATTCCGTGACAACAGAGATGACCGGAGCCCCGGCTTTCGCTAAACTTTTCGCATATTCTACTGGATTTCTCCCTGCCAGTAAATCCCCTTCTCCGGGTGATTTACACTTTATATCAGGGATAACAGGGATGATCCCGGAATTAACTTTTTCCCAAAGAGGTGTAGTACATTTAGTCATTTTACATCCTCACTTTATAATCATTAGAAGCAGTTATAAGGTCATTTAGTTTTTGCTGAGCTGCACCGCTATCAATAAGTTCATTTGCAAGTTTAATTCCTTCTGCAAAAGAATTTGCTTTATCACCGATCATTAAAGCTCCTGCCGCATTCAAGACAACAGCTTGTCGACGTGGTCCTTTATCTTTTCCAGAGAATACATTTCTGATCATGTTTGCATTTTCCTCTGGTGTACCTGTTGCAATCTCTTCAAGAGTACAACGTGACATTCCAAAATCCTCTGGAGCGATTTCATAGGTTGTTATTTTACCATTATTCAATTCTTGAATTCTTGTTTTTCCTAACAGCGAAATCTCATCCAGACCATCTAGACCGTGAACAAATAGAGCCCGTTTATACCCTAGTGATAGGGCTACTTGTGCAACTGTATCCAATAGCTCTGGACGGTATACTCCAAGAACATGCTTGGTAGCCTTGGCTGGATTAATAAGCGGACCAATAATTGTATAGAAGATCGTCTTAATGCCAAGGTCTTTTTCTGGCGGTAATACTTTACCCATAACAGGGTGATAAAGTGGTGCATAAAGGAAAGATATGCCTACATCCTCAATAAGCTTTTCAACTGCATTCGTACTTAAATTGATCTCGACATTTAATGCTTCCAATACATCTGCACTACCAGATAGACTTGAAATTGAACGGCTACCATGCTTCGCAACAGGGATACCAGCTGCTGCAGCTACAAATGCAACGGAAGTGGAAATATTAAATGTGCTCAGCCCCCCACCAGTACCGCATGTATCCATGAACTCTTCATTAACATTTGGTCTAATTGGAATACAATTGTCCCGCATTGCTTGAGCAATTGCAGAAATTTCAGTTAATGTTGGACCTTTCATTAACAATGCAACCTGGAACCCGGCAATTTGAACATCACTCAACTCATCATTTTTGATAGCAACTATTAAACTATAAGCTTCTTCCGCCGTCAGATCTTTTCTTTCCGTTAATTTTTGCAACACGTTTTTTATCATAGCTAATCTCTCCTAAGCTCATATTTGATTTAAATCCTCTGCTCAACTAAGATGTATGGTTAATGGGATTCAGGATTGGGTTCCGCGTCCCGCCTAATAGGTAATGGGATACGGGGTCGGGAACTGTGGCACAAAATTTTCGGATCCCGCCTGCCCATTTTCTTTTTCCGCATTAACTAATCGCTTTCTTCATCTCCCGGACAAAATCAGCAACATGTGGTACGCAATTCTCACCGTATTGTGCTACGATTCTCACAATTGCGCTTCCGACAATGACCCCATCTGAAAACTGAGCCATTTTTCCAGCTTGTTCAGGTGTAGAAATACCAAAACCGATTGCACAAGGAATGTCTTTAACCTCTTTAACAATATTGATCATTTCCCGGGCTTCATTTCCAATTTCTTTACGGACACCGGTAACACCCATCGATGATACACAATATATGAAACCTTCAGCCTCAGAAGCAATCATTCGAATTCGATCATTAGAGGTTGGGGCAATCATGGAAATTAACGTAACGCCATATTGTGAACAGTATGGACGAAGCTCTTCTTTTTCTTCGAATGGTAAATCTGGCACAATTATGGCAGAGACTCCAACCTCTTGGCAATTTTTCATAAACTTTTCCGCGCCATACGTGAATATTGGATTCACATATGTCATGAATGCGACTGGTACTGAACTTACTTCACGAATTCGTTTCATCATTGCAAAAATTTTATCTGTCGTAGCCCCCGCTGAAAGGGCA
Organism: Guptibacillus hwajinpoensis; assembly: GCA_016841285.1. Classification (GTDB taxonomy): domain Bacteria; phylum Bacillota; class Bacilli; order Bacillales; family Bacillaceae_J; genus Schinkia. Next base: position 6,602 of record JAENZK010000076.1, read on the forward strand.
CGGATATCTGCTTCTTGGATAACAGGCCCTTCAGCGATTGGATCTGAAAAAGGAATACCGAGCTCAATTAAATCAGCACCAGCATTCGCCATTTCAAGTACCAATTGCTCTGTGATCTCCATCGTTGGATCACCTGCTGTAATAAACGGAATAAATGCTTTACCGTTTGAAAAAACCTCTTGTAACTTATTCATAAATCTGCACTCCTTTATAACGTGCTATGGCTGCAACGTCTTTATCTCCTCTACCTGATAAGCAGATCACCATAATCTGATCTGGGCTCATTGTCGGAGCTAATTTTTTCGCATAGGCAACTGCATGAGCACTTTCAATCGCTGGAATAATTCCTTCCACACGTGATAAATATTCGAAAGCCTCGACAGCTTCATCGTCTGTAACTGGCACGTACTCTGCTCTTCCTGAATCATGCAAATTAGCATGCTCAGGTCCAATGCCTGGATAATCAAGCCCCGCTGAAATGGAATGAACCGGTGCGATTTGACCGTATTCATCCTGACAGAAGTAAGACTTCATGCCATGAAAAATTCCTAGTGAACCTGTAGCAATGGTTGCCGCTGTTTTTTCGGTATGAACACCATGACCTGCAGCCTCACAACCGATTAGACGGACACTTGAATCATCAATAAATTCAAAGAATGTTCCGATCGCATTACTTCCACCGCCTACACAAGCAAGTACTGCGTCAGGCAATCTTCCTTCTGTTTCCTGCATCTGCTGTTTAATTTCGCGACTAATCACACTTTGAAAGTCACGAACGATGGTTGGAAATGGATGCGGCCCCATTACTGAACCTAGTACATAATGAGTATCATGAACACGGTTTGTCCATTCTCGCATCGTTTCATTTACAGCATCCTTCAATGTTTGTGTTCCGCTTGTAACAGCATGAACTTTTGCACCAAGAAGCTCCATCCGGTAAACGTTAAGCGCCTGGCGATCCGTGTCTTCCTTCCCCATGAAAATCTCACATTCCATTCCCATAAGAGCAGCTGCAGTTGCTGTGGCAACACCGTGCTGGCCTGCACCTGTTTCAGCAATAACACGTGTCTTTCCCATTCTCTTCGCAAGTAAGACCTGACCAAGCACATTGTTAATTTTATGAGAACCTGTATGATTTAAATCCTCACGTTTTAGATAAATCTTGGCACCACCAAGATCCTTTGTCATTTTTTCAGCAAAATATAATAGTGAAGGACGCCCCGCATATTTATTAAGCAAATCAGTAAGTTCCCGGGTAAATTCCGGATCATTTTTATAGTGATTGTATGCTTTTTCAAGTTCAATCACGGCATTCATCAATGTTTCCGGAATATACTGTCCTCCATGAATTCCAAATCTTCCTTTTGACATTTTAAAATCGCTCTCCTTACTTATATCAAATGCGCCTTGGCGTATTTGCGCCCAGATTTTTTAGGCCCACAGGATGTGGGTCACAAAGACGTTGCCACAGGAAGTGGCGTTCTTAGTCTTTGATCTTAGCTCGAAAAAATCTGAGGCATCCGCCGGAGGCTTTAACTTTATTCGTCAGAATAAAGTTAAAATAAAAAAGCCTTCATCCCTTAATAAATAAAGGGACAAAAGCTCTTAACTTCTGCGGTACCACCCAATTTGACGATAAACGTCCTCTCAAACTGTATACAATCATATACATCCCATTGTAACGGCTGGGTTCCGTAAACGCCTACTCTCAACTGATTTCGGGTTTCCCTCACAAGTCCATTCAGAATATTCCTTGCAACCACCTTTTCACCGACCGGTGGCTCTCTATGTACACGTCAGTATTCCTACTACTCTTGCTCACAGGTTTATTAATATTGAGAATATTTTAACACTTGGTTCGGATGTTGTCTACCACTTTCTTTTGTAACCGGGACACAGGGTCAGGTTCTGGGCGGGGGCGGGTTCTTTGGGACGCAGTACCCGACCCTGTGGCTCAATTTAGATCTTCAAATTGTTGGGCGATTCTTTCAAATGCTTCTTTGATGATGGGTCTTGGCGAGGGAAGACAAATGCGTTGATACACTTGTCCTTCCTCTCCGAACATGCTGCCGTCTTCCAAGATTACATTTGCTTTGTTATAAATACGGTCATGAACCTCTTCAGGTGAAATGCCGTATCCACTAAAATCTAACCACATGAGATAGGTTCCTTCAGGAATTCTAGTTTTCACCTTGGGCATTCTTTCCGCCAAGAAATTCATTACCCACTCCATTGTTCCATCTATATACTCTTTCAGCTGCTCCAACCACTCTTCACCCTCGTTATAGACGGCAATTAGAGCAGAAATTGTGAATGGTGATGCTAAATGCATTCCTAGTTCCTTACTAAATTTTGTACGAAGCTTTGAGTTTGAAATGATAACATTTGTACAATGTAGTCCTGCCACATTAAATGTCTTATTGATAGCTGTAAAAGTAATAATGTGATCAGTGCTTTTAGACACTTTCGCAATGGGGAAAAAGGTTTTATTCATTCTTATTAAATCACCATGGATTTCATCTGCAATAATGAGGACCCCATTTTCCGCACAAATATCAGCTAATTTTTGAAGTTCCTCTACACCGAAAACTCTTCCAGTCGGATTATGAGGGTTACATAAAATAAATAATTTTGTATTTTCTTCTTTTGCTTTCGCTTCAAAATCAGCAATATCTATTGAATAGTAGCCATTTTCATCGGAGATTAATGCATTATTTTTCACGACTCTACCGTTACTTTCTACTGCACGGGTAAATGGCGGATAAACAGGTCGTTGAATAATAACCCCATCTCCTGGCTCTGTAAATGCTTTGACAGCAATATTGACAGCATGAACGGTTCCCGGACTGTAGATAATTTCCTCCGTTTTGATATCCCAATCATGTCTTTTTTTAAACCAATGCCTAATCGCCTCGTAATATTCATTTGGAAAAACAGAATAACCAAATACTCGATGATCAACAGTTTTATGCAAAGCATCAATTAGAGGCTGGGGAACAGGCAAATCCATATCCGCTGTAAATAATGGCAAGGTCTCTTCATCATATCTGTCTGTCAGGCCTGCTTTTTTTATAAACTCTCCACCATCCCATTTCATCGAATATGTATTTCGCCGATTAACAATTTCATCAAAATTATATTTCATGATTACCATCCTCCCTGACGTTAAAAATTTACTTATCCTGTAAATAATAATAACTCAGTTTATTATTTTAATGAAATTTCTAGTTCCCCTAATCTTCATCGATAATAATATCAGTAAAAGGAAGATCATCTTCGTTATCTTCATCCGATGGTTCAGAACTCATTTGGGTAGTATTATTTTCCTCTCCATCTTTATCTTTTTCGGCTTTTAACTTTGCCATTTGTTCTTTTGCCCCTTTACCGATACCCTCTGGAATACCGACACTTCCGTACGTTGCACCTATATTCAAGGCCCCACTCAATTCTTTAATACCGAGATTGGCAAAGTTATTGTTTTGCTCATATTTGTCCAAGTAAAGTTTATCTATATATAAGCAGCCAAAATTCGGTTCATTATCCACCGTTTCAGTCTTTGCCTCGGCTTCTTCTTTTTCATTTATCAAGGCATCATACTTTTCAGTAAGCTCCTCTACCCTCTTCATGAGATTAGCTTGTACTTTTTGAGCCTTCACATAGTCTTCTTCCATTGCAGTAATCCGCCTGTTCAAGACTACTATTTGGTCCTGCAGACTTTTTTCTTTTTCACTATGATAGGCTAATTTCTCAGCGATAATCTCATCAATAATCAATTGTAAATCCGCATTTTTATAAAACGAAAGTTGAGTCTTCTTTTCGAAATCCAACAATTTTTTTATATGAAATTCAAGAGCATTAATTCTCCTAATCTGCTTTTCTAACTCATTTTTATTGTCCTTAAAAGACATATTAAATCCCCTTTATTTCTGTTCATTTTTATTCAATTGGAACATTCTCCTCATTTAGAAATTGCCGTCTATATGACACTATTAAAAGTCCATTATTAAATTTTGCTTTTGTTTGATTGGGATAGGCAGGTTCAGGTAGTTGGATAACCCTCTCAAATGCACCATGGAATCGTTCCTGCTGAACTGGCTCCCCTGGGATCATACGGTTGTTGAAGCCTTTAATCAATAGAGTTGTACCAGATACAGACAATTGAATCTCTTCTTTCCTATAGCCGGCGATATCTATTATCAATATAACTTCTGAATCAGTAACATAAATATCTGTTGGGGGAAAATCACTCTGTTGCTTCCTGACCTCTGCCCCTGCCTGAGCCGAATCTGTCCGTGCAAAGTCATTATTTTTCATGAATTCATCAAAAGAGGACTGATCAAATATCTCGCTCCAGAAATTGCTTGATTGATATTTTTTCGCTAACTCCATCCATTGTAAAAACTTATCCATATCCATTGGGCTTTAGTCCTCCCTTCCTTTTTCATCATATTTATGTTTATTCATATATTGTTGGAAAAAGCATTAAAATTCAAATAAAGGCATATCTTTAAATACACCGGGTTGCGAAAAAAAATGGAAGGAAGGAGAAAAGCCATGTTCTTTTTACCAACCAACATTAATATCCAAAATATTAAACTTAATAACGTTGATCACTTATCCACAGTGTCATTTAGTTCCACAGTTAAACAGAATAGAAGTGTAAGTGCCAAGAAGAATCAAGGATTTGGCCAACAATTTGCAGATGGTGTAAAAAGGGTTTCCTCCGTAACCTATGTAATGGATGACGAGACAGTTGATTCGATTAGGATTAAAAGAAAATGATATACCGTTAGGAGGGTTACAATGGTTGTCGGTCCTACACCTTATATCAATATAAATATTAATATTATTAAAGTTAATTCCTTTGAAAATGCTTCAGCCATTAATGTTGGGCAAAACCTGTTGGCCGAATGGCATAATTCTGACAAAAAGAATATGGGCTTAGGACAAAACATGGGTGATGGCAGCAATTTCTTTGGGACGAGAAGCTTTGTTGATGATCGCGATCAACTGGATTCGAATGCTACTTTTGAAACGGCTAATTTGCCGCCTACCCTTTAAGGAGTGAGTAAAAGTGTTTGCACCCGTTTCGCTCAATCTTCTTGGAATTAAAGTCAATGCCATCGATAATGGAGCAATTATCAATATTGGGCCTAGTCAGCACTTGGATCAATTTGTTTCGTATAAGCGGAACCAAGGAATTGGAGAAATGAACGGAGATTTATGTAGTTATGCTCTTTCCCAGTCGTGGGTATCGGATATGGATTTGATTGACAGTCCGTCTACCAAATCCAGTTTCTTTTAACATCATTATTAAAATTAGGAGTGGTGACATGGTATTCTTCTCGCCAATGGCGATCAATGTTCTCGGGGTTAAGATTAATACAATGGATAATGGAGCGGTAGCCAATATGGGCCCCTTTCAATTGATTGACCAATTAGTGACTTATAAACGGAATCAGGCGTTTGGAGAACAAAACGGGGACCTTTCCCCAGTAACTTTCCCTAACTCCGCTGTTTTTGATCCGGATGCAACTGATAGCAATGCTATTAAAAACAGTATCCTATAAATGTGAATACTAATCCTTTGTGAGCTCCATGAAATGCTAATTTTATGGAGCTTTTTTTATGGACATTACCATTGACTTTCACTTAAAAGAGTGTATAGTGGATTAATAGTTACCCTTGGTAACTATTAATCTTATGTTTTTGGAGGTGCCCAAAATGCAAGGATTTTTTCAACGCTTTATCTCACTTTACCGCCCTATTATTAATGAATTAAATAATCTTCTAGGTGAATATGACCTTTCCTACTCCTTATGGCAAGTTATTTATTTTATAAAAAATAACGGTCCGTCTGCTCTAGTTGATATTTCCAATTATTATAATGTTGAAAAGCCAACGATTACAAGAAGAGTTCAGCGGTTAGAGGAAATGAATATAGTACAGGTAGTTCCCGGAAAAGACAAGCGCGAAAAGCTAGTTCATATAACAAGCACGGGAGAAGAGATTTATCAGTCATGCCGTGAAAAAATCACGGAATTAGAGAATACTGTTATGGAAGGAATTCCGTTGGATGCACAAGTAACAGTATTTGAAACACTACCCCAAATCAAAAAAAATATAATGGAAGGGAAATAACATGAATAAAGTTCAATTATGGACAAAAGACTTTTTTATTGTATCAACAGCTAACTTTTTTCTTTACTTTACATTCTATTTGTTAATGGTAGCAACCACTGTTTTTGCTACAGAAAAATTTCACGCCACACCAAGTGAAGCCGGACTTGCCTCTGGCATATTTGTCGTGGGTACCTTGATTGCACGGCTTTTTTCAGGTCGGTCCATTGACCAAATCGGATGGAAGAAAATGCTTTATATTGGATTTATTTTCTTTTTAATTACGACTTGCTTATATTTTGTGGTTCATAATTTATCGTTCTTACTTGTGAACCGATTTTTAAATGGAGCAGCACTTGGAATTGCCTCCACTGCAACAGGAACTATTGTCGCTAAAATTATTCCTAATGAACGGCGCGGTGAAGGAACAGGCTATTACGCATTAAGTGTCGTGCTTGCTGCGGCTGTCGGACCTTTTTTAGGAATGGTTCTTACAAACCATACAGGAATCATGATGAATTTCGTCTTATGTATCATTTTGCTTGCTTTTAGTTTTATTGCTATTTTCTTTTTAAAGGTACCCGCTATGTCGTTTAAGAATACGCAACCAGTTCAAGGCAAAGGCAATGGATTTTCCCTTTTTCAATTTTTCGAGAAGAAGGCTATTCCAATTGGAATCATTGCCTTCGTTGTTGCCTTTGGATATTCGAGTATTTTGACTTTTATTACTACCTATACACAAGAAATCAATTTAGTTGATATTGGCAGCTTTTTCTTCGTAGTCTATGCCGCCTTTTCAATTGCTTCAAGGCCATTTACCGGTCGCTTATTCGATATAAAAGGGGAAAATTGGGTTATGTATCCATCCTTTCTATTATTCGCGATCGGTTTATATATACTGAGTCAAGCACAACATGGATTCGCCCTTTTACTGGCTGGAGGGCTTGTCGGTGTTGGCTATGGAACTTTCTCAGCAAGTGCACAAGCGATTTCGATAAAAGTATCTCCAAAGGATCGTATCGGACTTGCGACTTCAACCTATTTCATCTTTTTAGATGCAGGAATCGGTTTCGGACCATTCCTACTTGGACTTTTCGTTCCTACCATTGGCTACCGTGGAATTTATATGATCATGTCCTTTGTATTATTGGCTTGCTTTATCCTATACTATTTCTTGCATGGTCGAGGCAAAAACAAACGGAAGCTTAGTTTGAAAGATATCCAACATACCTAACTGTAAAACTTTATAATAACGATATTAAAATAAAAAGGCTAACTCAATTGGTATTCACCCAAATAGAGTTAGCCTTTTTAATCTTTTAAGTTTTGAATTTTCAATACAGATTTATAATTTAAAAAATTCTGAATTTATCCAGTATACTTATCTGCCGATTCATAGGCTGAAGGCGATGCGGGTACTCCTCTATTTAGCTCAATCTTATTAACTAATAAGAAAGTTATTAAACTTGCTATACATCCAGCAATAACGGCCATAATACCAAACGGTTCTTTTGCCAATTGCCATCCAAGTCCTACAACAGTTCCCAATACGATTGAATATAAACCTGCTTTAGGTGTAACCCTGTCCCAAATCAATCCAAGTATATATGCTGCGAAAGGACCGGTTGAACGAAGAGTAAACGCAAACACAAGTAACGGTATGATTTGTTGACTAAATAATGATATACCAATTGCTCCAAAGCCTGATAAGGCTACAACAACCTTGCTTAATTTCAATTCATTTTGCGGAAGAACTTCCTTCTTCAAAATCGACCCATGTATATCTTTAACGTAAACGCTCGCTACTGCTAATAAGTTACCAGATGCGCTGGATAATGTCGCTGAAATTACCCCTGATAAAAGAATCCCTGAAATAACCGGAGGTAACAGCTCTACAGAAACAATTGCTAAAGCATCGTTTGCATTGATAGTTGGGAATGTAGCTAGGGCTATTAGACCAAGAACAGCCGGTATAAATGCATATAAAGTCATAAGAATTCCACATAATAACGAACCTGTTACCGCTACCTTTTGGTTTTTAGCTGAATAGTAACGCTGTACCGCCTCTTGCCCAGTTGAAAATGTCATAAAGTACATGATAGTTAAACCAATAATTGTCCCCCAACCAATCTTTGTAAAACCTAATTGTTCTGGAGGAAGATTTGACATCACAGTTTCAAATCCACCTGCGTTGTGAAATGCAAATGGGACAGCAATTGCAAAACCAAAAACAATGATAAAAAATTGAACAAAATCAGTCAGAGTAACACTCCACATTCCACCTATATAAGTATAAAAAACTACACCTAAACCTGTTAAGAGAATAGCCCAAACTAGGCTAAAACCTGTAAGCACATGAATGATAGAAGCGGTTGCAGTTATTTGTACTGCAGCTAATGCAATCGAAGCCACAAAGGATAAAAGACTTGCGATAGTATAACTACTTTTCCCGTATCTTCTTCCGATAATCTCGGGAACCGTAGTTGCCATTGCCTTTCGCATATAGGGTGCAATAAATGAAACTAGTAATATACCAATACCGGCTGAAACAACATACCAACCAGCTGAAAGTCCCCAATCTCCATATGCTTTAGAAGCCACTCCTACAGAACTACCTCCACCAATTTCTGTTGCAGCCAACGTTCCAGCTAGCATGATAGGTCCTAATCGTCGTCCTGCTAGGTGATAATCGGTACTATCTTTAATTTTGGTTTTTGCATATAAGCCAATGCCGATCATAGCTGCCATGTAACCAATAATAATCATCCAAATTATACCCATTCATAATCCCCCCAAGGAATGATTAGCCCGAAAACTTTTTCAGGCCGATAAATAGCCTCTATGCCTCTTGCTTTGCAACAGTTTGAATTCAAGGGTAATTCCGTCTTATGACACAACCAGCACCTTTTCG
>JAENZK010000077.1 GCA_016841285.1 Guptibacillus hwajinpoensis
GGCCACCGTATTTGGAGCTGCTTCAGGAAACAACTCAAGTACAATTGCCTGTCCATCCTCCATTTTCATCGTGACAACTGGTCGTTCTTTCACATCCGCTGGGTACCCCGTGTCGGAATTTGATTCATTTACATTATTGTTAGTTGCACTGCCTCCATTTTCTTCTTGCATGCCACAGCCTGAAAAGACCAAACCCAAAATAACAATTAGAAAAGAAAATGTTACTTTATTTAACAAAACCCTTACCTCCTTCCCTACCATACAAATCATAATACCCATTATTGATTTGTTATGGCAAGGGGTCTCTCCTTTGTTTTCTGACGGGACACAATTCCCGGTTCTGTGTCCCAAACCACGGCATTTAACCAAAAAAAAGACAGACTATAAGTCTGCGAGTCTAGAAAATTTTAATGATTTTCAATGGGACAGAGGGTCGGGTACGGTGGATCATAGGGACTGTGGATCATGTTTATTAATTTCTTATGTTCTTACTTAAAAATGAGCTGAAGATTAACGAAGCTGGAGACATAAATTGATTTTTTTTATGTACAATAGAGAATTCTCTATTACACTCACCTTGTAAGGGAACAGGATGGAGAATTTCATTTGCCATCTCGATTCTGCATACGCTTCCAGACAAAAAGCCAACACCATAACCCTCGGCAATGGCTAATTTAACAGCTTCATTTGTATCAAATTCTTGTATTCTTATTGGTATAAAATTTTCTTTTTCGAAAAGCTTTTCTACACATTCTCTCGTATTTGAGCCATTTGGACGTAAAATAAAAGTCTCGTTTTCGAAATCATGAATGGAATTCACTTCAGTCTTCTTAGCTACTGTATGATTTTTTCCAACTAAGAGTTGGATTTGATCCTTCATTAAGGGTTGATTAAAAACATTCGCAATATGAAGGGGTTTCGCAATAATTGCAATATCAATTTCATTTTCTAAAAGCATTTCCGTAATCGTTACAGTTTTGTCTATAAATAGTTCTGTTTTAATGTGGGGGTATTTTAGATTAAATTCTAAAATGATAGGAGGTAAAATATAATTTCCTATTGTCGTTCCTGCCCCTATTTTCAACTCACCAGCTTCTATATTTTTCAAGGCTGCCATTGCCTTTTCTGTTTGTTCTGCTAAATTTAATAGTTGGTCTGTATATTGTAGTAATCTCCTACCTGCTTCTGTTAGTTCAATTTTCTTTCCCGAACGATTAAAAAGGGAAAGCTCGAAATATTTTTCTAACGATTCAATTTGTCTAGAAACGGCTGGTTGACTTAATGAAACCAATTCAGCTGCTTTTGAGAAGTTTAAACAGGTTGCGACATGGTAAAAGGTCTTTAACTGATGAAGTTCCACGATCATTTACCCCCTTCTTCAATTAATGGTATGATAAAAATAATAATTTTAAAAAACAAGGAGTTCCCGATTATGGAAACAAAAAATATATCATTAATGTCCTATTCGCCGGGTTCTGGCTGAGCTTCTAAAATTGGATCATCTGATCTTACGCAAGTGTTGCGTAATATACCAAACGAAACTAACGAAAATATCATTGCTGGAATCGGTGAAGATGCCATTGGGATTCAATGGAATGGGCAAACACTTGTACAATCTGTTGATTTAATTACACCTGTAGTGGACGATCCCTTTCACTTTGGAGCCATTGCTTGTGCAAATGCATTAAGTGATCTTTATGCGAAAGGAGCCGTTCCTCTTTTTGCTTTAAATATTGTTGGTTTCCCTTCAACAACTTTGCCGATTTCAATCTTAGAAGAAATGATACGTGGTGCCGTAAGTAAAGCATCAGAAGCGAACATGCCTATTGTAGGCGGGCATACCATTGATGACACCCCAAAGATGGGACTAGCCATTACTGGGAATATTCCACCCAATCGTTTGTTTATAAAAAATAGTACCGCACAAGTAGGGGATATCATCTATTTAACCAAACCGATTGGTGTCGGAATTTACACGACAGCCATAGACAAAAAAATCGCCACCGAAGAGCAAATACAAGATGCCTTAGATGTCATGTTAAAATTGAACAAAAAAGCGTCAGAAATCATGAGTGCTTGTAAGGTTCATGCTTGCACGGATGTAACAGGGTTTGGGCTAATCGGGCATTTAAGTGAGGTTGCTCAAGCGAGCCAAGTGACAATTGAACTTGACTTATCGAAAGTTCCTTATTTAAAAGATTCATTAACCCTTGCAAGAAAAGGATGCCTTTCTGTTGGCACGCAAAATAACCAACTCTCTTTTTCAAAAAATGTACACTTTGAAGAAGATGTGTCCCAAGAAGAAAAGGCCTTATTATTTGACCCTCAAACATCGGGTGGATTATTAATTTTCAGCCCTCCAGAACAAGATGATCAACTAGTTCTTGAATTTAAACATCACAACGACATGCTAATCCCTATCGGGGTTGTACACAAACCATTACAAGTAAATATTGTTACAAAACAAAAATTGATAAGAAGCTGAGCTAAATTAAATTGCTTAGCTTCTTTTTTATGAACATATTACTATGCGTATGACGCATTGTTTTATAAAAACAATGCATTTTACTTATACTTATAACCATTATACACTTATTATAAAGAGATTTTTATAAATAAAGGAGAGGTCCTTATGAATTTCTTGTTCATAATACATGATTCTCCATACGGAAATGAACGACCCTACAACGGGTTACGATTAGCAATGTCTCATTTAAAGGAAAATACGGGGGTTAAGCCTCTCGTCTTCCTAACCGGTGATGCTGTCATTTGTGCTTCGAAAAATCAACAGACTCCAAATGGTTTTTATAATATTGAACGAATGATTCGATTTATCGTAAAAAAAGGTGGTCAAGTAAAAACATGTGGTAGCTGTACAGAAGCGAGAGGATTGTCACAGGAAACACTCATCGAAGGTGTAGAGAAAAGTAATTTACAACAACTAACACAATGGACGTTAGATGCTGATAAAATTATAACATTTTAGGAGGGAAATAAAATGAAGATTGGGATTATTTTAGAAACGAAAGAACCAGAAAAAGCGTGGAATGCATTTCGATTCGCAAACACATGTTTAAAGCGCGAGCATGAAGTGAAATTCTTCTTAATGGGTGAAGGTGTTGAAGTTGAGCAAATTGACCATGAAAAATACAATGCACCAAGTGAAATGGAGAAGTTTTCATATAATGGTGGCATACTGTTTGCCTGCGGCACTTGTATTCAATCTAGGAAGTTAGAGGATCAAACAGTTTGTCCGATTTCGACTATGAATGATTGTGTTGGTATTGTCGAATGGGCGGATAAAACGGTAACGTTCTAACACGGTTGAAAATTTCGTTGTTCCAATTATTTTTATAGGTGGTGTCGTGATGGCATTATTTGATAAATCAGCAGAAACTTATGATGAATGGTGTCAAACCCCTCTTGGTCATTTCGTTGATCAGTTAGAAAAGGATCTTCTCATTAAGCTGGCCCATCCAAAATCAAGTGAATTAGCTCTTGATCTAGGTTGTGGGACAGGGATTTATTCATTAGAGCTTGCTAAATACGGATTAGATGTTATAGGGATTGATCTCTATTCTAAAATGCTTATACAAGCTCGAAATAAAGCTAGTCAAGCAAAATATGAGATTACTTTTTTAGAGGGTGATTTTCATCATCTCCCGTTTGAGGATGAATGCTTTGACCTAGTTTTTACAAATATAACAATGGAATTTGCGACTGAACCAAAACTAGTTGTATCCGAAGCAATGCGAGTTCTAAAAAAAGGTGGGCGTTTTATAGCAGGATTTATTGGTAAAAACAGTCCTTGGGGGAAAATGTATCAGCAAAAAGGAAGAAACGATGAAAACAGCGTTTTTAGAAACGCATGTTTTTTCACCACTGAGGAAATTAAATCTTTATATTCATATGAACCGAAATCTTTTCAGTATGGACTATATCTATCAGCTGAGGAATTTACGACGTATGATGAAGCTTTGAAATTAGAAATGGATCGCAGAAACTCGTACCCTATTGAAGAAGCTGGTTTCATTGCAGCCAAATGGATGAAGGATTGAAAGGACTCGATTTTAAATGAAATATAGAGACTCTGGGATGCCTGAAGAAGAATTATGGAATTCGTTTTTTGACTCTCAAACTATTTTAGAACAAATGGAGATTACACATGAAATTCAAACATTAGTTGATATCGGATGCGGCTATGGTACCTTCCTATTTCCTGTTGCAAAATTTATTAACGGAACGGTCATCGGAATTGATATTGATGAAAAATTAATTGATATCTGTAAAGAGAAAGTTAATAAGGAAAGCCTAAATAATATCATTTTACATCATCATGATATTTCTGAAGGGGTACCACCTAACCTATTAGATATGAAACAAAAAGTAGATTATATTAGTTTGTTTAATATCCTTCATTGTGAAGAACCTAAAAAGTTATTAAACATAGCGTACCAGCTTCTGAATGAAAATGGGCGACTAGGTGTAACACATTGGAAACGGGACCAATCACCACGTGGACCCGCATTAAACATTCGACCAACACCCATCCAAATCGTAGAATGGGCAAAGGATGTAGGTTTCACATTAAGCAAAGAAACCGAATTACCACCTTATCATTTTGGGCTTGTTTTTAAAAAAGCATAGAAGTATTTCCTTTCGGCGGGAGATCTACTTCAAACAGTGCTCAATAACGTATTAAACGGGTGTCCTAAGCATTGGATACCCGTCGTTTTTTTAAGATTTCAGATATTTATATCCATACTTTAAAGTCTTATCTCTCATTAGTGCTATTTGTCTCCACATTTATAGGTACAATACTTCCTGTATATTAATACTGTTTAGGAATTATGGCAGGTTTCTCTTTTCCGATAATCCACTTGGATCTATTTATTGCATTGAACATTTCTTCTGTTAAAAATATTGCAAATAAATCTTTGCCCCCGTATAGTGAGTAAAGTCTCTCATTCGAACCAGCTTCTATATATTATCACTACTTAATAAGATGGTAACTTAGTTGAACTACACCAGAGGAAAACGGTCTTGTTTCAACCAGTGTTAGATTTACTCTTTGCTTAATGTCAATAAACAAGAGTTTTTCTTCTCCCAAAATAACCGGGTGAACAGATAATCTAAATTCATCTACCAGCCCTAAGTCTATAAAGGTTGTAATTAAACTTGCCCCACCATAAAGCCAAATGTCTTTACCAGGCCTATTCTTTAATTTAATTATTTCTTGCTCAATATTTTCAGTTATGAATGTAACGTTATTTTCGGGCTCTTTTTGTGTTTTTGAAAACACATATTTCTCTTTACTGTGTACCAATCCCCAAATTTCTTTTTCAGTATCAGAAACTTCAATATCAGGTTTATACTGCCCCCATGAATCCATCCAGAGTAACTGCTAAATCTAAAAGAATTCTTCTTGGTCTATCTTCTTTGACCATTTGCATCCTCCTTTAAGTCAGACAACATGGAAGCCATTTGCTTCTCGTAGTAATCACTTATCTCACCCCGTTGGTGAAACTATTTTTTACTGGTTGGATATATTTTTTGTGACAAAAAATAAGCCAAAGTTGCGACTAATAAAGTTGTGAAAAATGGAATTATTGAAGTCCGCCCAAACAATACTTCTTGACTCATATTATGGTTCATTGAAGATAAATCTGGAGTATAAAGAGCTGTTAGAAGCCATCCTGATAAAATTTGAAATACTATATACAACAAAACAAAACTTAATATAAATACAAAATATTTTTTCAACTTTCTCACTCCCTCTTACTTATCTACGAGACAATTATGAAAAAAGTTTCACATTATACCTTTCTAAAACAAACCGAGCCGGTAGCGCCTAAGTAAATTTCTTTACAATTTCTTCACTATACAATCTAACCTTTATTCAATCAAGATATATGAAATAATGGTAATATAAAAAAAGATATAGTGGAAAAGAGTATGGACCAAAGGAGACAGATTACAATGATAGAATTAGTTGTTTGGAAAAACGGTGCTGCTGGACACAAATTTATCGCCTCTTTTAGCGGAGGAAAGGATAGTGTTTTAGCTTTATATAAAGCAATGAAGGTTGGAGAAGCAGTTGGGCTGATTGTTATGTTGGAGGAAGAAGGGAAACGTTCCAGATCTCATGGAATGCCTCCAGAGCTTATATTTGCCCAGGCAAACTCTATAGGATTGCCCGTATTTACGGCTGCTTCCAGCTGGACAGATTATGAAAAAGAATTTATTAGCCTTTTAGAAAAAGCTAAAGATCAAGGTGCTGAAGTGTTAGTAACTGGCGATTTGGATATGCCTGCACACGGCTGTTGGCATGACAAGGTGACGAAAAATGCAGGATTAAAACTTGGAATGCCGTTATGGAATATGAATCATCGTGAAGCCGTCGAAGAGTTCATCAACTTAGGATTTGTGACGATCATTGTAACAGTTAACTTATCACTCGGAATGCGTGAAGAAGATTTAGGACGAACATTAACACATGATTATGTACAGGAGCTTATTGCTCGTGGTATTGATCCTTGCGGAGAAGGCGGAGAGTTCCATACCACAGTAATCGATGGACCTTTATTCAAGCACCCTATCCCCGTTCGTAAATCCGAGATACATAAAGATGGCGAATACGCTTTTTTGCCTTTGGAGTTGGGACAGAGGGTCGGGAACTGTGGAGCATAAAATTTTTCACCCAGGTATCCGTATCCAAAAGTAATAAGGCAAAACCCGTAGTTAGTGGATTTTGCCTTTTATGAGTTCACACTCACTAACATATCTATTGGCCTTGCATTAGTTCATAAATCTCTTGATCAGATAATTTAGTTACCTTTTTAATGAATTCAAATTCCATTCTATCTTCTAATAACCTCTTGGCAACTTCTTTTCTTTCTTCTTGAATTCCTTTCTTAATACCTTCCTCTATTCCTTTTTGCTCATATTCTTTATATAGATCTTCAAATGGTTTTGCCATTTTCAGCACCTCCAATATTTTTTTCCTTTCTGGATTATTAATATGATTGTAATTAATAGCAACCATTGCACCAATGAGGAAATGTTTGATATCTTTTGGATATTGATGTAATGTTTCCGCGAGTTCGAATGCTCTTTGTGATGGTGTGGTTTGGTTTGTTTTCATCATCGAGAGTAGAATAATTTGCAGTTTATCGATATTTGTTAGTGGGTTACCTTTTATAATTGTTTCCTTTATTTTATCGAAAATTTCATCACCGTTAAAGTCATGTTCAAGAAAAATACAACCATGTTTTTGTTTAACACTGCCAATGTCTAATTCTTTTAATACCGTTTTTGGAACTCCTGAAGAAAAGATAATAATTCGATGAATTTTTTGGTTTCGCTGGTCATATAGTGCAAGGTCGTAGTGGCCAAAACGAATGAGGTCTTTATCATTGAGGGCATCTGATTCAAATTCAATGTGGGCAATTGTCCCATCTTCAAGAAGAAAATTAAAGTCCATTCCTCGATCTTTTATTTCAATAGTAGGGACTTAAGTTTGAATAACATCTTTTACTCTTGGAAGTTGTATACCTGTAAAGGAAATAAATTCGTCCTTGAACATTGCGGCAAGAGAGCGAAGTCCAATATCCTTATGGTTTCTGGGGATGTTATGGTCCTTAGTCAATATATATGACTCCTTTCAATATTTAACTCATTAACTATAGGAATCGTTTCAACTGGTTAAAAGAAGGAATTTTGTAGTTTTTGTCGAATATATTGTGATGAAATGGAACCAAATTCTCAACACTGAATCACCATTTCCATTTTCCTCTGTGCAAGCGCTTCTTGTGTTAGTGGGACAGAGGGTCGGTAGTGGAACAGTGGGTCGGGAACTGCGGACTTTGTCCTTAAAATTCGTTCTTGATCAGAATTCATGAACTCTTCTAATTTTCCCCTTTTAAATGGTACAGTTTAACTCCCTAATTTTTATCCTCTGATATCATTGTTCAAAATTCTGTATTTTAAGTCTACCTAATTATTGCCCCAAAAAGAACTTTTTAGAATCTTATTATTTTCGCAAAGGAGTGAAAGTAGAAGGTGGAAACAATAATAAAGGATAAAATACAGTGGGTAATAAATGAAGTCATTACCAATGGATTAAAGTGGAAGGCAGGAAAGGATTTAAAACATCTCCAAACCAGAAAAGAATATGGGCACATACCTCATGATTTTTCGATCGAAGATTATGAAAGTGTTATAATAAGGATAATGAATGATAATGAAAACGATGTATTCTTATACCATCTTAAAGGGTTCAAAAAGAATTATTTTGTTTTTGGTGATGGAAAATGGATTGTCATAATAGGCGAAGACACAATTATGGAGACTTGTTTTCCGATCTCTGGTGAATATTTTGAGTATCTTTCTAAGAAAAAGGGATATGAA
Organism: Guptibacillus hwajinpoensis; assembly: GCA_016841285.1. Classification (GTDB taxonomy): domain Bacteria; phylum Bacillota; class Bacilli; order Bacillales; family Bacillaceae_J; genus Schinkia. The sequence goes on from JAENZK010000077.1 coordinate 8,410, forward strand.
TATATTGGTAAAGTTAAGGAGGTACTAAAATGACGTCTATACACATTAATAGTATTGAAATATATGGAAAAGGCGTTGATGACTTCGAGATTAGTCCTTTTGAATCAGTGGATATGTTACACAGAAGAAGCAAATTAGAAAGTGTGATCCAAGAACTTTCCCATGAAGAAAGAATGAAATTGTTAAGTTACGATATGCAGTTAATTAAAAATGCAAAAAAGATGTCAAAACATATCGGCCAGATTTACGACTTTTCTATGTCAGATGAACCACTAAATCAATGGTGGTGGCACTTAGATAAAATAGCAACGGGTAAAATTTCATTCCATTTAAGTCCCGAAATAGAATCTGATATGGCGATTTAAAGTAGGGCCAGAGGGTCGGGAACTGTGGACCAAAATAAAATATGCCCCATCAGACCACTTCATCCGATGGGGCATTTTTTCATACTTGTTGTTCCTGTGTTTTCTTCACTATGCCAACGACTTTACTCTCAGGAATAGTAGGATTATGGCGCACAATAAACGCTTTGGTAAATCGCCCCAAATATTCATCTTCATGTGATTTTGGCGTTAGGATGATAAGCTTTCGTTTTAACTCCTGTTCATATAAGTCAAATACTTTTACTTTGCGTACTTCATCGAGTGCACTGTCAAATTCATCAAGGACGATAAAGCCAGGTGTTGTTTGGAGATTTTGCAAGAGTGCTAAAGCAAATAATAAGGAACTTAAGGACTCTTCTCCCCCTGACACACCTTTTCCTACTTTTCCACCCCGGGCTTTTGTACTGACATCCTCTAGTGTTCCACGATGGCCCTCTTTCCGTGCTTTAATATATAAGGAAAAATGGGTACGTTTCTTCCGGTCTTCATAGGAATCCCATGTGATATCCCCTTCGAATTGGAATTGGCTCATGTACATTTTAAAGCGACGTTGCAACTCCAATACCCTCATGTTGATTGTCGTCTCTAACTGGTCCTGTAGGTTTTCCATTCGTTCTTTATCTTGATCTAGCAAGATCATCGAACGATGATATTCACTGTCCAGTCTCTCGTACTCTTTTTTTACCGTTTCATAATTTTCCGGAGCTGCCGGATCTATTTCCTTTTCCGTCCGTGCTCCGTCAAATGTTATTTTTCCATTTTCACGATTTTGTTTTAGTTGTGATACTGTTGGGAGCCCCTCAAATGATACGGCTTCCGCTGTCTCAGTATAAAGAGCTGGCACTAATCCTTTTAGATCTTCCAAGTCCTTTATGGTTTGAACGAGTTCGTTTTTAGCCGCATCAAGATCATCACTATAATTTCTTAGTTGTTTTTCTATCTGCTTGATATTCCGTTCGGCATCTTCAATGCTTTCCTCTATCTTTCTTATCGTTCTCTCCGTCATGCTTATTTTTTTATCTACTGCTTCTAATTCGTCATTATAACCTTCTAGGAGAGCTTTGTGATTGATTAAAGATGCTTTTTCAAGTTCAAGCTTTTTTTGCAAAAGATTCCGTTCTTCATATTTATCTTTCAATTTTCCAAGTTCACGATAAACTTCCGATTCAGTCTCCAAAATTCCCTTAAAATGGTCTTGCCTGATTTGAAGTTGAAGCAAATCCCGATCTTTTTCTTGTAATCTCTCTCTTTTCGCTTCGATCTCTAACTGCAGCTCCACTTCATTTTCCAGTTTTCTTTTTCTTACTACCCGCTCATGCTCTGAGGTCATAAATGCTTCCGATTCTCTAACCCCATGTATGATACTATTTAACTCCTGGACAGTTTTTGTATCTTCTGAAATCTTTGTTGTTAATTCAGAAATCTTTAAATCTAACCCATTTAATTGCCATTCGATTTCCTCTCTTCGCAGCTTTAACGCTTTATAGCTCAAAATATATCTTTCTTTTTCCTGCTGACCACGAAGCCCGACCGGATCGATCAAGACTCCATTTTTAATAGAAAAGGTACCCTCTTTAAAAAACTGCTCTACCCACCAAAGAGCTTTAATGGCATATGGTAATTCGTTTTCAAACAGACGTTCTTTTACCTTTAAACGAAGTTCCGGCAGCTTCGTCACACTGCGATCAGGAACAATGGTCATTAATGGTACATGGTATAAATCATTAGGAGGTGTTACAAATTTCCCATCGAAAAACACCGTGTATTTTATCGAATTAAACCGCTGTTCATCCTTCAATTGTGCGTCATCCGTTAATTGGATTAACTCTTGAAGAGTAAAGGCATTGATTCCTTTAGAGCGGAAATATTGTAATGATTCCAATTGCCGAGCTGAAGTGTTCCGGCCCTCAAGAAGCATATTTCGCTCTGCCCTAAGCTTTTCCTGTTCATTTTTTTGATGATACAATACATCCTTGTTTTCCTTTATTCGTTTTTCCAGTGTATCTATTTTTTCCTGAACAGCATGACTGCTTACATATTGGGACAACCGTTCACGGTGTTCTTTTTCCAATCTAGCATCCTCATTGACTTGATATTTCAAGGCAGCAATGGTTTCTACCTTTTCCTGCCAATTAGTATTTAGATTATTTAATAACAGCCCATTTTCCTTAATCTCTTCAGCTGTTTTCTTTTGCTCATTTTGTAATTTTCCCAATTCTAGCTTTACTTCTTCTTCCGTTCTAACGATCTGGTTTTTCTTTGCCACTATAGATTTCAACTCTTTATCTAGATCCCGGATATTTTGTTCGATTAGCTTAAGAGTTTCCGATGTTTTTCCAACTACTTCTTCTTGGATTTTTATCTTTGCTTCTAATTCTTCATAGGTCCCTTTATATTGAAGCAATTGCTCGCATTCTTTTTCCCGTAAGCTTTTTTTCGAATTGACATCATCTTGTGCCTCTCGGATGTCTTCCAACAATTGCTGCAAAACATCGTCCAATCGGCTGATTTCCTTTTTATAGTGGTGTTCTAATTGAAAAAGGGACTCCAAATAAAGCTTCCCACCACTTTGCAGACGCTTTTGATTATCCCAAAAATGGTCGAGCGCAGTTTTTTTCATAGAAAGCTCTTGCTTCATGAACTTTACATTCGTCTCAGCAGCCCTAACCGTTTCCTCGGTTTCCTTCACTCTTTCCATACTTTCTTCCCAATCCCGCTGCACCTTATCAATGCCATGCATCTCGCTAAAAATTCGGAACCGTTCCTCCGGGTGCATCACAGCAAATTGATTGACTTCTTGCTGATACCAAATAAGATAAAATAGATCTGGATCTACTTTGTACTTATATTGAAGGTCTTTTTTATAAGCTGAAAAATTTAATACCCGGTCACCGGACGTATATCTTACTGTATCTTCCCATTCGTCAATTCTGTCACCTTTGGAAATATGAAACTCTTTTTTCATCGGTTGCCCAGGCTCTTGAACAATTTTCAAGGTAAATTCTAAAAAATCTTGGGCATCTATTTTCATACTTCCTTCGTTTTTAAAAAGCATGGAAATGGTTGCTTTCCATGTATGATCAGGCGGTAGATTCCGCGATTTTAATCCCTCCACATCAACCTTGGAAGAGTATAAAACGGCTCCCATGCAAAATGTGATCGTAGATTTTCCGGAACCGTTTGGTCCTGTGATTAATACATGTTCATTACCACCTGATATGTCTAATAGAGTAGGAGGATAATCACGTATTCCTGAATATTTAAGACGCCAAGGAATCATTCTTCGCTTTCTCCTTTCTGATAGAGGTTATATCGCTTGAAAAATTTCAGCACTTCTTCCTTATTTAATTGGTTTGATTGACTAAATTCAGCTGTCCGTCGTAGGAATGAATCAGAAAACATATGAACCCCAATCGCTGTCAGTACATAAGCCTTTTCCTGTGAGTTTCCCTCATATTCTTCAATAGCTCCGATTTTCTTAAGTGCATCCAAATTCACTAATATTCGCTGGTTTGCCTTTGTTGTTTCATGACCAAATGCTTCAAGGAGCCCATCAAACAAAGTAAACTCATGCTGTAAAACCTCTTGCTGATAAAACATATAAAGTAGTAGAGCCAAACTTTCCTTAGAAAGAGTTGTACGTGCTGATCTCGCAGGCACCCGCATCATAGCGATCACTTGATCACGGCGTTCGTCATAAATGACTTTTATATACCTGCTCATCACTTGGTTAATTCTTGTTAAAAAGGAAAAGAACTTTTCATCGTCACCTTGAATACCAAGAATTTTTTCAACTTCCTTCCTTGGAAGACCAAAATTACTGGATCGAATGGTTGCTGACGATGAATATAATATATTCATAAAGGCCAACTCTTCTTCTTCCGTTAAGACTCCTCTTAGGGATTGCATGACATGTAAAGGATTTACGTTCATCCCGTCTTTATTCTCCGTTGTGTTCATGCTTGTTCCTTCTTTTTCGGATAATGTTGGATCCATCGTCACGGTTCATCCACTCCCAATCTCTTTCGTATTTCGGTACTTCTACTTTTTTCGTTGATTCCAAAACAGTGATATCCTTATTTCCTACTAATGCAGAAATAGCGGTTAGAGCATTAATCGCATCTCCCCATTGTTCCGATGTTGCCTCAATCACGACCTGCTCCATGGGGGCTTCTTCATGTGTTTGGAAAAAATCTTCAATTTCCTCTGTTCTAATCATGGACTTTGTTAACATCCAACTAGCCTCACCCATTAATTCTTCAAGTTGGTCTTCTGGAATTTCTTCTGCACTATATAAAACTTCTTCCTCCGTTTCATCGAACGGCACTACTAACGGTTCGTAAAATTCAATATAATCAAGTGCTTCATCTATAGCGAGAGGAGAAATTGGTGGAGCAAACTTAAAAGGAATCCATAATCCATCCAATACTTCATCTTCATATTGACCTTGTTCCATAAAGCTGAATAATTGGTATACATTTGGTACATCTGATTCAAGCGGTGGATTGTACATTTTGATAATAAATTCACGAACCTTCTCAGGTTGTATTGTTAAAGAGAACGGTGTTTTTTGCATACTTGTAAACTTCAAATACTTATTGATCATACCAAGGCTTAGATTCGTACCTTCTGCGAGAACTGCGGTACCTTTTTGCATCAAGTCAGAAATAACTAAACTATCTTCCACTGTTTGAAACATCCCAATCCGTTCTTGAAGTTTAACATCTAGCTCTTGCATTAATTTATGAATAAGCTCTAATTGAGGAAGAGCACTCCGATCTGCCAGCATTTCTAACTCGCGCTCTTTTAACAATCCAACAGCATTTTCTACATTTCGGATCATACTGGCAATTTTATTACCACCGGAGATGCCACGATCATCATAGGCTTCACTTAGCTCAGCGTCACGCCGGGCCTGGAACAGGGACCGCCCAATATCATCGTGCATATAGTAAGCCAGCGAATCATTAGCCAAGCGAATCAATGCATCCATCATTCGCTTGCCTGCATCCCTCATTTTTAAGCGTCTTGATTGTTTCGATATCCAGTTATATTTAACCAAAATATTGATCACTTGATCGACTCTCTTTTTAGTCGGTGTCTCTGGGTCACGATATCGGTTGCGGTAGCGATAATATACCGTTTCAGCATTTTCGATTGGATCATCTAACCCTAGCGCTTCTTCATTAATTAATTGGATGATTCGTAAAAAACGTAAAATCTCTACCGGAGATTGAAAGGAATTTTGCGAGCTTAACTCTCCTAATACACCCGATAATGAGGCAACATCCAACATCGATTGCAGTACCTCTGGAGCTGATTCATTCGCTTGAAAAATTGAAACTACTGTATCCATCTTTTCCAATCGGCTGCACCTCCTAACATTTGTTCCTGTTCCATCCTGTTATTTTTTAAAAATTGATACAAATCCGTTTCATACTCCGTCCAATTCGTGATCACGGTTTGGTCATGATTAATCCATTTCATTGTGCTCTCGTAATGTTTGGAAACTGTGTCATATATTTCTCTTGCAATTTGAAGCCCTGCTGAATCATAGTCACTCCAAATGATAACCTGCTCAATCGAACTGTTTGCTAACACTTGTCCGATAAATTGTTTGTGGGCACTGCGAAGATGACCATCAACACATAGAATCAGGGAATTCGTCTCTTTTAAGAAATTCGTTTCTGCTGCCATCCTGGTTAAGATCGCTCTATTTTCTACAAGCCAAAAAACAGAAGCGCTTGTTTCATAACTGTCTTCGGAAAGGGTCAAATCGGTTAAAGCATGTACTGGACCATGTTGATAGGTTGAGAAATGTCCAGATAATGCCCCGGAAAAATAAACAGGGGTAATCTTGCCTAGACTAGTCATTCCAAGTATAGCAGCCGGGCATTGGGCGATCGTTTCCAACTGATCGATGAACTCATCTTTATACGGATCAAACTCTTTGGAACCCCCAATTTCTTTGTAATAACTTGCACCAATTTCTTTCCAATCAAAATGCGTTTTTTCAAGGCACAATTGTAAAAATGCTAAAAGAAAGTCGAGAAATCTAAAGATTTTAGACATTGACCACGCACTAGGAATGTCACATAAGGTTTCAGATTTGAGTTCGCTTAACGGCAGAGCGCAAAGCTCATGTAAAATATTTTGGCAGTTGTTAATTCCTATTTTGCGTTGTGGTGTGAAGTCTACTGTTTTAGGTTCGTTCACCATTTTCACTTTCGTTTTCCATCTAGTAAATTTTTGCTCTAATTCTTCTTCTTTTTGCCGGCTTTGCTCATTAAGATATTTAAACAACCGATAGCCCATACGATAATGTATCGAATCAGGTGTCTTCCCATCTTTTTTAAAGCGGATTTCTTTCAAAATCCATCCACTATCAAACCATTTGATCGTGTTTGGATCATGATCATCCAGAAAAACTTTCTTTTTTGGTGTTAATTTCAACTTCAATAAATCTTGATCAATAGATTCGGGAATGTCATCCCCGAAACCGGTAGCGACGTTAATGATACCGGCTACTCGGTAGGTTCGTTCCGTCTGTTTTATAATTTTCACATCTACTATTGCAGTTCGATCATCATTTGTCGAATCCATTTCCAACCGCTCACCAGTTTTCAACATAAAAGTTTCAATATATTCTATTTCATCTTTTTCCAACATGATATCTTCCTTTTATTCGTTCTTACCTCTATATTAACAAATTAATAGATGATTGTGGGACAGAGGGTCGGGAAGAGGCCGCTGAAAAACAATCCCTTTTTTTAGTGAAAGTTGAAGTAAAATAAAAAA
>JAENZK010000078.1 GCA_016841285.1 Guptibacillus hwajinpoensis
TTCAACAATACGCTCCGCAATTGAAAGACCCACTTCCACCAGTTGTGATGGAATAATTACAATACCACTACCAGCGGGAATTACATAATCCCCCGGATTAACCTCAATTCCTGCAACTACGATTTCCTCGTAGAATGATTGTTCAACAATTCTTCCTCTTGCAGTAAGAGGGACAGCTGCTTTTGCATAAACTGGAAAATCAATTGAACGCATTTCGTCAATATCGCGGCACGCACCATCAACAATAACTCCACTTATTCCTTTTTCACTTGCAGCTATCGCAAGATTTCCACCCCAGCCTGCAACATCATCTAATCCATGCTCGATTACGATGACATCTCCTGTTGAGGCTGCTTCTATGGCAGCAGTACCTAAATGTCTTTTAGAAACTTGGTTAGTAAAGGGTACAAGTTTTACTGTAACTGCCCTTCCGACGATCTTTTTGGGAACTGTAAGTTGCCGCATTCCTAATGCGACACCTTTAATCTCCAATGAATCGAGGGCATCAGAAACTGCACAGGTATCAAGCTTGTTCAATCGATCTATTACTATATCATTAGACATTTTCAACTCTCCTTTTTATTCTAAGGACGTGGTCCTTTTAACCACGTCGCTTTAAGAAAGGACCGCAACAATCTCAACTTGCGCGACCATACCATTTCGAAGCGGGCTTATTGTAATATGTCTTGCAGGACGGTCATCAGGATTAGGAAACATCTTCAGCCATTCCTCATTAAAACTTTCGCGAAAATCATTTTCCGATAAATAAACAGAGAATCGGATAATATCTTCCGTAGACCCACCAGCGGATGACATAAAAGACCTAATATTCTGAAAAATGAATTTAAGTTGATCCCTTGAATCTCTTGGCAACTGGTCTGTTTTTGGGTCTTTTCCCATGATGGCTGATGAATAAACGATAGAACCAATTTTTGCTCCCATTGGTATAGGTGCCTTCCCATGTGTAACACCGGGGATTTCGATAATTTCTCTTTTCGCCATGCTCACTGTCCTCCGCTTTTTTATTTTGGTGCCAAACGCCAATCCGTGTCAGCAGGCATGACTGCATTTGTTGAGCGAATTCCAGGATAATCGATTTCTTTATCAAGTCCCTTAGGTACTCTACCCTCTTGCACTGCCTTAACTTGATTTAATAAAAATCTTCGTACCCTCGTAATAAAACTATCACTGGAACCAAGGTATTCTTGTGTACGATCCTGAATTAGTCCCATACTTTCTACGATGATATAATCTTCAACTAATACACCGTACATACCAGTGAAATGGTTTTTTAACATTTCACGTTTCTGTGCCCATTTTAATGAACCACCTTCATAGAAATTATCTGCTGGGGCTGTTGGATCAACACCAAATTGGGCTTGAAGAACAGCTGCATCTTCAAATGTAAGTGGCCGATTAAAGTTATAGAAAATAAATACTTGCGCAGTATTTTCATCATCTATAGGTACACAGAACGCTGCAACATGATGTTCCTTTGGATTTTTTGGAATAAATGACCAAGCTGGCTGCACAAATTCTGAAATTCTTACATACTGACTGCCATCTGGCATTTTACGTAAAGCACCGGCTCTATATCCATAATCTTGTTCGTCAACCTCATATCGTGGTGAAGGGTCATATAGTGTCTTATTAACTTCTGCTGATACTTTCTTAGAAGATTCTTGGTGTAAAATAGAAACGTGGGCTGAATCAACAGTTCCTTCTAATACTTGAAGCCAATTGGCATTAATTAAAGCGATACGTACAAATACATGGTCTTCTGGTAATGTATTAAATTCAAACTCAGGAAATTGCGTTGGTTCACCTTCACCAACATATGTCCAAACCATTCCACCGGCCTCACGAACCGGATAGCTCTTTAAAGGAACCTTTTTACAGAAGTGTGCTACTCGTTCAGGCGGCTCCGTTGGTGCATCGACTGTTTTGCCTGAAACATCGAATTTCCAACCATGATACAAACAAGTTAGAGCATTATCTTCATTCCTTGCCGTAGTTAAGGAAACACCTCTATGAGGACAGCCTTCATTGAAAATCCCAACTTCTCCATTATCAGCTCTAAATGCAACATAATTTTTACCAAATAATCGTACTCGAATTGGGTCGCCACCTCGCTCTAGACGACCGCTGCGAACGGCTGGAATCCAGAACATTTTCATATATTTTCCCATTGGCGCATCATCGTTCACTCTTGTCAATAGTTCGTTTTGTTCTTTCGTTAACATACTAATCCTTCTTTCTTATACTTTTTTATTAATCCCAATAAACAAATCCCATTCCACAGCCTGTTAAGGCAGCTGTACGATAGGCAGGTACATAATCAATGATCTTCATATCTAAATGTTCAAGAGCCCCTGCTGCCATAATCCATGCTAGAACCTCCGAGGTTCCAGATACGAATTTCCCTTTTGGTAATGATGTAATCGTATCAACATCATTTTCCTCTAATGCTTGTAAAACCTTTCTATCAAACTCTTCATCTACTATAAAATGTGTCAATCCGCCTGATGCAACAATAGCAACCGTTTTATCACTATCCCAAGATTCAATTGCTTCACGTATAATACGACCAAATTCGAAGCAACGTTTAGGGCTTGGAACATTGGGTGGATAGAACGTGTTCACAAATACAGGTACCATATCGATTGGTTCCTTATCTTTTAATAACCTTCTACGAACGAAAGTATGAGCATGACCAACCGATCTTCCCTCATATTGTTTAGTAAACTGTGAAACATCAAATTCATTTTCTGTAAGTTTCTCTAATATATGTCTTCCCAAATCTGCCTCTGTAGGATAGGCCTCCGGCTCTGTACCATGACGCGCCCAATATGCAGGGCGAATCGAAGGTGGTAACTTCTCAACATCATGTGGAAGATCATAAATTTCAGAACCATTAAAAATGGCAAAAGCAGGTATATTATCATCTAAAAACATTTCTTTTTGGTCATCACCAATGACTACCAGAATATCCGGGGATACCTTTTCTATTATTTCTTGTATTCTTTCAATACCACGTTCACATGCATTTGCCTTATCCTTCCATACATCAAATGATAGATGATCATGGATCCATTCAGGTGCCACTTTCGAACGCTTTTCATATTCAACAGCAGGATTTGTTTTATCCCTTTCAGCATGTTGATGCCATAGTTCAACAGGCGTACTTAATTGAGGACTATGTGGTGTACCAATTCCAAGAACTATTTTTGCCATTGATAATTCCCCCTTTTTTCTAGTTTTTTGAAACCATTTCATCTACTTTAATATCTAACTTATAGAGCTTTTTAGCGTTACCTTCATACACTTTATAGCGATCTTCTTCTGTTAAGAAATCAATACTATCAATTACTGGTTTTAAATCATCAAAGGTAGTTCCTGTTTCAGGGTTTAAAACAGAACCTGTACCAGGATTTTCTGTTCCAAATAATAAATTATCTGATCCAATTACCTTAAATGCCAATTCCAATGCTTCTTTTGAATAATTAACTGTATCAAAATACAATCTCTTTAGGCTCACATCAAAATCCTCTGCATTTCTACGATGTCTCCAAGCACGGAAACGGCCCATTTGGAATGGAATTGCACCGCCTGTATGTGAAATAACGACTTTTAAATCTGGAAAATCCTTAAACACATTTGATTCAAGCAATGACATGATAGCGATACTTTCTTCATTAATGAAATGAAGAGTATAAGACTCCCTCGGTGAGCAACAGCTAGCAGAATGAATCAGCACTGGTACATCCAATTCTACTAATGCTTCATATAATGGATACCAATATTCATCACCTAAACCTGGTGGTGTTGGATGGCCGCCTTCCATTGGATCTGGATTTAATTGAGCACCAACAAATCCAAGCTCTTGAATACAACGTTTCAGCTCAGGAATGCAATGGCGAATATCTTCACCAGGTGATTGCGGTAAACCAGCTACCCCGCGGAATACTTCTGGATAAAGCTTTACTTGTTGAGCAATAATATTGTTTACAAATTCAGTCCATTTATGGACCATGCTGCTTGGCTGAATAGAATGCATTGCTAGGTATGGACGGGGTGAAATTAGTTGTAGATCCGTACCGACCTTTTTTAGTGTTTCCATTGGTTTTTGTAAAGCTTTCGCAATCGCTTCATCACTAATCTTTGGAAATCCGTCAAATGGGTTTCCTCTACTTCCTAGTAATCTCGATTGAAATTGGTATACTTCCGGTGGTGCTACTGTATGTCCATGGATATCAATAATCATATTTTTTAATCCCCCTGATTTAGATTTATTATTATACTTCTTTAAATTGCGGTACTCTTTTTTCAAGAAATGCGCTTACACCCTCTTTATAATCAAGTGAAGCAAAAGAACTAACTGTCAATTCACGGATTTCATCTGTTTCTTCTGTCAAGCCATTTTGTATTTCATTAATAATTTTCTTAGCACCTTTTATCGTTTTTTGTGCCCTCTCCGTTAAAGTTTTAGCATACTCATATGTTTTTTGGACTATTTCATCCTCAGTAATAATCCTGTCTATTAAACCAAAACCATACGCTTCGTAAACATTTAACTCACGACCAGAAAACAACATATCCTTTGCTCTTGATGGACCTACTAAATTAATCAAATTCTTTGTACCCTCAAAGCTATAAACCAGGCCGATTTTGGCAGGGGTTACTGCAAAAATACCTGTATCAGAACTAAAACGTAAATCGCAAGCCAAAGCGATAATGCATCCCCCGCCAATACAATATTTCTGAATCATTGCAATTGTCGGCTTAGATAAGTTTGCAATCGCAGCTTCTGCCTCGGAAACAGCCTTATTATATTGTTGTTCACCTGCCGCTGTAGAGCGTAGTGTCTTAAATTCACTAATGTCTGCACCTGCAGCAAAGGCAGTATCATCTATCCCACGAAATATTACAACTTTAACTTGTTCATCTTGCTCCAAATCTTGTAGTATAACAGGGATTTGTTGCCACATTTCGAAGCTTAGGGCATTTCTTTTTTCAGGACGATTGATATAGATCGATGCAATATTGTCTCCCTTTTCTACTATTAAAAGATCTTCGGCCATATACTTACCTCCTTTTCTTTAACTTTTTCATAGTTTTAAATAATAGAATTATTAAATAATAGAATTTTGTTTTAAAGATTCTATTTCTTCCGTCGTATAATCTAGCTTTGTCAATATTTCCTCATTATGTTGACCTAACTGTGGTGCTGGCATTCTAAGTTGTGCAGAAGTTTTTGACATTTTCGCTGGGAAACCTAGCATTTTCATTGGACCAGCTACAGGATCTTCATAATCAATAATCATTTCACGATGTAAAATCTGTTCATGATTTAATACTTCATCATACTTGTAGATAGGGCCACACGGGATTCTGGCTTGTTCAAGTTTTTCTACCCAATATTCAGTAGATTCCTCTACAGTGACTTCCTCAATGACCGCTTCTAATTCATTAACATGTTTAATGCGATCATTTACTGTTGCAAAACGCGGATCAGTGATAAGTTCCTCTTTATTCAATACATCACGGCAAAATCTCTGCCATAGCTTTTGATTAACTACACCTACTAATACATATCCTGTACTTGTTCGGTACCCTTGGTAGGGAGCAATCCTTCGATGTCGTGAACCATTTGGAGCGGGAATTTCCCCACTACCGAAATAAGAAGCTGCTTCCCAAACCGTCCATACTAACGCAGATTCTACTAATGAAACGTCAATGTATTGTCCTTCTCCTGTTTTCATTTTATGAATGTACGCAAATAATATATGGTAAAGTGCTGTTAAACCCGCACCAATATCATGAATTGGGATTCCCACTTTGACGGGTCTTCCATTTGTTTCACCAGTCATACTCATGATTCCGGACATACCTTGTGCCATTATATCTAACCCACCGTTCATTCGGAGTGGACCTGTTTGACCATACCCGGATATTGAACAATAAATTAAGTTTGGATTATATTTCTTTAATGTTTCATAATCAATCCCAAGCTTTTCAGTAATACCCGGTCTGAAATTCTCTACGAAAACATCAGCTGAACTTATTAATTTGTAAAGGATTTCTCTGCCTTCATTCGTGTGTAAATTAATTCTCATTCCTTTTTTATTCCGGTTGATCATAGTAAAACTATAACTAATACCATTTTGGTATGGACCTGTCTCTCGAATTAGATCACCTTCAGGGTATTGCTCAACTTTGATAACTTCAGCACCCATATCGCCAAGAACCATTGTTGCGTAGGGACCAGCTAGGACGTGAGAAACATCAATGACCTTTACTCCATTTAATGGCTGCATTTTCTCCCTCCTATCCGTCTAATGTATTATTCTTACACTTTTATTAAATGCAATTATTGTGCCAACTTATAAATCCTTATAAAATCATAGATTAGTACGATTCGTTTAAGTGTCCTGTTTCAATTTGAAACAAGACAAGTTTCACTTTTACATTCTGAAACATTTTAATGTTTTGAATATTTTAAACCTTTTAATGTTATTAGCTCCATTCAATATAAATGAGATTTCCAACCGTATATTTCCATTGTTGTTTTTCCTTCAGTTAGTTGTTGGATAATCAACCTTTCTTGACTTTCTCTTTTTTTCGCAGTTTTCAGGATGTTCTCAATCTCTAATCCAGGTAATACAACAACACCATCCCTATCACCCACAACTATATCCCCTGGAGAAATAAACGTTTCACCAATTGTAATAGGATGATTAATGGATCCACCGCCATGTTTGGTCGTACCTTTTATACATATCCCTCTTGAAAACACCGGAAATCCAGAATCTATAATTTCCTTACTATCCCTAACACAGCCATTTATAATGAGACCTTGTATTTTTCTTTGTTTGGCTGCATGTGTCATAATATCCCCCCAATAGCCGGCCTCATAATGCCCGGATACGACTACAACGAGGACATCTCCAGGTTGGGCGGCGATGATTGCTTCATGGAGCATAATATTATCTCCTGGAGGCGAGTGGACAGTTACGGCCGGTCCACAAATCCGCATAGTGGCTGAAAGTGGTTTTATACTAGATGGCAAAGCGCCGATTTTACCTGCTGCCTCATGTAATGTTGCAGTTGAAAATTTTGCAGCTAGTAACAATTCATCTGCTTTAGGTCTAATTATCTCTATATTTATATTTGACACGTTTTACCAACATCCTTCTATTAATGAAGTTAATCTTGCCTTGTTTGAAGCTGGTGATAACCAAATTTTTCACGCGCCTCCTTTAACGACGTTCCTTTCATTACCTCTTCTCGAATTCTATCTTCTTTTTCTTCGATTGATTGGGCGGCAACGAGAATTTCTTCTTCTCTTTCTTGGTGAATAACAAGAGCCCCATCTTCAGTACCGAAAATAATATCTCCCGGGCGAACCTGTACTTCGCTTATTGAAACTGGAACATTATAGGCGACAGCATCAACACGATCTTTTCCGGTACGCATAAATTTTCCTTTGCTGAAAATCGGATATTGAAGCTCTTTACTTAAAGCTACATCACGGCAAACTCCATCGATAAGAGTACCAGCAATTCCTTTCTTATGAGCAACAGCGGTTAAAATGTCACCCCAAACGGTTGCGTCTAATCTGCCGTTATTGTCTAAAACGACGACATGACCTGCCGGCACATCATCGATATAATCACCAACAGATCCTTTCTCCAAAGCAACCGGTAGGTACTTCACCGTAAAAGCTCTACCTACCATTCTTGTTCCATCATTTACTGGTGAAATACCTAAACAAGTACCACGGATGCCCAATCGGTCCAGTGCATCAGACACAGCCGCAATCGATAGCTTCTTAAATTGTTCAACAATATGATCCATGAGTTAACTCCCTTTCTATTTGTTTACCGTAATGAAACAGCTTTTTCGTTTAAAATAAAATCCTTTAAAACAAATTTCATTATTTTTCCCGAGGCTGTTTTCGGCAGCTCATCGACTACGACAATATGATCCGGTACTTTATAATTGGCTACCCGTTCTTTTATGAACGTTTTTAATTCTTCAACCGTTACAGTATGATCTGGTTTAACTGTAACAGCGGCACAAGAAACTTCACCTAACACAGTATCCGGCAATCCAATCATCGCGACTTCCAACACAGCAGGATGTGTATAAAATGTATCCTCTATTTCACTAGGATAAATATTGTAGCCGCCTCGGATGATTAGATCTTTTTTTCTACCAACAATCCGCACGTATCCTTCACTATCAATTGTTCCTAGATCACCAGTGTAATACCAGCGATCCTCATCAATGACATCATTCGTTTGATGTGGTAAATTATAATACCCTTTCATTAAACCAGGTGTTTGGCAAGCAATTTCCCCTACTTCACCAGGGGCTATTTCCTGACGATTTTCATCGACAATTTTTAGTTTAACACCATGAATCGCACGTCCTACTGTTTCAGATTTAATGATTGGTTCATCATCAAATTCAGTCATAGTTAAGATTGGAGATGTTTCCGTCATTCCATAGCTTACAAGGAGTGGGCAGCCCATTTCTTTTTCGACGCGTTGAATAATTTCAACCGGGCAAGGTGCCCCTGCCATAATCGCTACACGGAGTGAGGATAAGTTATATTTTTTGAAGTTTGGATGATTCATTTCAAGTATAAACAGGGTTGGAACTCCCGGATGAATTGTGATCATTTCCTCTTCAATTAGCTGCAGAGTTCTTTCCGGGCTATATCTTTCCAAAATAACAGCCTTTGTTTCAGTTGCAACTAAACGTAATATCGCTGCCAAACCCATAATATGAAAATACGGTGTACCATGTAGAAATACATCATTTTCTTGTATATCAATGGCTAAACAGCTATTTACGGTGCAATAGATTAAATTATTATGGGTTAACATTGCACCTTTCGGTTTTCCTGTTGTTCCAGAGGTATATATAATGGCATACACATCTTCATACACGTCTACTTCTAATGGGAGCAATGTTTGCCCCTTTCCGCTTTGACGAACCGAATGATAGGAAGGCAGACCATCATGTTCATACCGTACAGTGACCATATTTTGTAACGTTGGAATACGCTCTATTAAAGATTGAAACTGTTCTAAATGATTGACGCCATCATATTCTCTAGTAAATAGGGCAAGGCTGGCACCCGAATCTTTTAAAATATGCTCAACTTCATCCTCACGATAGCGAGTATTAAAGGGAACTAGGGTTGCACCCAGCTTTGCAATGGCAAATACAATGACAATAAACTCATGCCAAGCAGGTAGGGAAACGGCGATCCGGTCCCCTTTTTTGATCCCCATTCGATAAAGACCGGCTGCCAATTCAGTTGCTTCTATTTGTAAATCACGATAGGTCATGCGGCGACTTCCATCATAAATAAACTCTTTGTCCGGATTAGACTGAAAAGCCTTATCTAGTAGTTGGGATACTGACATCCCATAACAAGATGTGAGATTCATCGTTTCTATCAAGCTCCTTTCTACCATTTCGTATAACAAGCAAATAGTCTTTAAACTACCCTATACTAGCTTGAAATAAGGTAAAGTCACCTCTTCATTTATTTGTTCATAGACTACAGAAACTTTTTTGTCTATTGCAATATTATTACGTTCTCCAATGATTCGGCTCATCATCCGGACCCCTTCTTCAAGTTCAATGATACCCACAACAAAAGGTGTTTCATCTTGAAACGGTGGCGGTGCTTTGTGAACTACTGTGAAACTATGAATCTTTCCCTGACCGCTCGTTTCTTGCCAAGTTAATTGGTCTGAAAAGCAATGTGGACAAATAATCCTGGGATAGAAAATATATTGATTGCAATCATCGCAATTTTGTAGCAGCAGCTTATGATCATGTACACCTTCCCAAAAGGTTTTTGATTCGTGATCTATTATTAAATCTTGTTTTTGAATATTTGCCACATTAATCCCTCCCTAAAATGACAGTTGAAGTAGAGGATAGTGTACCGCCAGTACCGTTTACTAGTGAAATTTTCGCATCCTTCACTTGTCTTTCCCCGCATTCTCCACGCAATTGTCGAACTGCTTCAATTAATAGAAAAATACCAAACATTCCAGGATGACAGTAAGATAATCCTCCCCCACTTGTATTCAATGGTAAGGCACCGCCCGGTGCAGTTCTCTGGCCACTAACAAAGTCTCCTCCTTCACCTGGCTTACAAAATCCTAATGATTCCAACGTTAATAGGACGGTAATCGTAAACGAATCATAGACTTGTACGACATCAATTTCATTGTGGGTAATTCCTGCCATCTCCATTGCGCGTTTTCCGGTGTACTTCGCACCAGTTACAGTTAAATCAGGCATATGGGTAACAGTATTATGGGTTTGTGTTTCAGCATGGCCTAATATCCAAATAGGAGCCTTCTTGGCTCTTGCCGCAGCTTTGGCTGATGCAACAACAAGCGCACCGCCTCCGTCTGTAATCAAACAACAATCAAGTAAATGCAAAGGTTCGCTAATCATTGGCGAGTTTAAAACATCTTCAATAGTGATCGGCTCTCTTTTAAATGCCTTCTCATTTAAACTTGCCCATTTCCTCGTTGCAACCGCAATTTCTGCAAGCTGCTCAGAAGTTGTTCCATATTGATGCATATGTCTTTGTGCTGCCATTGCATAATGACCAACCGGGGAAGGTATTCCAAATGGTGTTTCATAGGTATAAGTTAAGCCATCAGCGGCAGGTCTTTTACCGCTTGTTCGATTATTACTACCATAGGTGATCAGTGCTACATCAAATAAACCAGCTTGAATACCAACAAGAGCGTGTGCAACATGGGACTCAAAGGAGGAACCTCCTATATTCGTTCCTCCGGTATATTTAGGCTTTATTCCTAGATATTCTGCTAACATAAGCTGTGGGAAGTTTGCCCAACTTGCTGTCGTAAATAAAGCATCAACATCATCCTTTGTAAATCCAGCATCATCTAGTGCACGTTTCGCAGCCTGTGCCTGTAATTGCAATACATTCATTCCAGGTAAATGACCTAAGTCTGATTCTGCAACACCAACAATTGCTGCAATTCTTTCAGTTTTCAATACTTTCACACCTTTCCAAATCTATTATGATTTGATTTATCTATTATATTGAATCGTTGCAGTTCCAATTGTTGCGAACTTGCCAGGTGCTGTCTCGGCTGAAATGTTAAATTCAACTGTATGTTTTTCTTCATCCTTTTTCGTAACTTTTGCTTTGCATGTTAAAGATTCACCCGGATAAACCATACCGGCAAATCTTACCTGTAATTGTTTAACAAAGCCCTTGTCGCCCACAATTCCGCTAACAAAATCGCCAAGGACACCCATACTAATCATCCCGTGTGCAATAACCCCCGGCAATTTAACTCTGCGAGCAGTTTCGTCATCCGTATGAATTAAGTTAAAGTCACCAGATGCTCCGGCGTATTTCACTAACTGTACTTTTTCAATTTTTTCTGTTGTCATTTCAAGTTCTTGCTCTACTTCTAAACCAGTCCATTCCTTAATCATGGCCATCCCCCTCTTTTATCGATAGATAATCGTTGTTTTAGCAGTATAAACTAGGTTAGTGTCTTGATCTTCACCTCGTGTTTCCACAACAAAAAAAGTCATCGTACCTTTACTGCCTTCGCGTTCATAAATATCAACCAATTCAGCATGGCAACGTAAAACATCACCTGCAACGATAGGGCGTTCATATATAAATTCCTGTTCGCCATGAAGTGTACGAGCGAGCTCTACATTAATCCCAGGCTTAGGTAATCGGAATGTTGCAGGAAATGTTGGAGGAGCAATGATGCTTTTATAGCCCTGTTCTTTAGCATAAGCTTCATCATGAAATAGTTGATTTTTAGCACCTAAGGCCGTCGCAAAAGCGCGGATGGCTCCTTTTTCCACCTCGAATTCTAGTACTTCCGTTTTTGTTCCAATAACTGAGCGATCTATAACTGTCATAATCTATCAACCTTTCATTTTTTAGATAAAATATAAGAGCAATTGGTGATTAACGTTCGCCACCGCTGACGTAAATTGTTTCACCTGTAATATAGTTAGCATCTTCACTAACTAAAAATGAAACAACGTTCGCTACATCTTCTGGCTCTCCCACTCTTCTTAATGGAATTTTTTGGCTTGCAACTTTACGTACCTCTTCAAAGTCCAATCCTTGACGTTCCGCTGTTCTTCTCGTCATATCTGTTGCGATAAAACCAGGGGCCACAGCATTGACATTGATTCCAAATTGACCTAATTCAATAGCTAATGTTCTTGTTAGAGCTTGTAAACCAGCTTTTGCTGAAGCATAGTTGGCTTGACCACGCTTACCCACTGCTCCAACACTACTAGTATTTACAATTCGACCAGAACGTTGTTCTACCATATATTTTTGCGCAGCTTTACAGAATAAAAAACTACCTTTTAAATGAACATCAAGAACGGTATCCCAATCTTCCTCTGACATTTTAAAAATAAGCCTATCTCTTGTAACACCCGCATTATTTACTAATATATCAAGTCTTCCATATTCTGAAACAACTCTCTCAACTGCATGCTCAACCTGCTCAGCTTTCGAAACATCACAACCTACGGCAATTGCTTCTCCACCTGCTTCTCTAATAGCCTGTACTGTATTTGATGCAGATTCTTCTGTTAAGTCTACTACCGCTACCTTTGCACCATCTTTAGCCAGGTGCTTTGCTGTAGCTGCTCCAATTCCATTTCCAGATCCTGTTACGATTGCAACCTTACCTTTTAAACGACTCATATTTATTTTTCCTCCTTGGATTGTTCTATTTGTAATAGTTTTCTAATTTGTCAGATTTCTAGTATTAAATAATATACTTTTCAGCATCAATCACCTTTTTAGCAATACTTCTCTTTAATTCCATTGGATTAATTTCAGGTTTTTTAGAAACCTTTTGCAATAACTCTAAGTTTTGGGTTAGTTCGGCTCCAGTGTGTAATGAACATAAAGTATTTTTTGCAAAACCAATGCTGAGATCAAATGCCTCATGCGTATAGGCGACCGTCATATAGATTGCGTTTTTAGTTTTTTCCTCGCCTTTTAATTGAATTAACTTTTGTGTACGTAACAAAGCACTTTCAATTGCATAAATTTGGATAGCGATGTCTGCCAAATCACTGCAGATTTCTTGCTCCTTTTCAAGATTTATACCGTATTTATGAACTGCTTTTGAAAGCGTAAAATGATAGACTTTTTTGAGGCTGTCTAAAATTTGACATTCAGAATCTAATATATGAGCCTGGTTTGGCTGATATGATACATTTTGTAAATTTGCCTCACTTTCGTCCAAAGCCTTTTGTAATTCAGGAAAGTTTCCTTTTAACAAACGCTTAACCAAATTTTTGGTAATGAATAAGCGGTTCATCTCGTTCGTTCCTTCAAAAATACGCTTAATTCTTGCATCTCTGTATATTCCTTCAATTTCGTATTCTTGTATATAGCCATAACCGCCATGGACCTGCAAACTTTCATCAGCCGCAAAATCTAATGTTTCTGAACCAAAAACTTTATTTATTGAACATTCAATCATAAATTCGCCAATGGCTTTTCTAGAGCTATTTTCTAAATCTGGATCTTTAAAATCAATTTCTTTCAACTTTTTATCAAAAACACCCGCAGTACGGTAAATCATACTTTCCAATACATATATTTTTGTATTAATATCAGCTAATTTTTTTCCGATTAATGGAAAGTTCGATATAGGCTGCCCGAATTGAATACGTTGATTAGCATATTTTACAGCACAATCTAAAGCGTGCTTACTATTCCCAAGACTTCCTGCTCCAACGGATAATCTACCGAAATTCAATGTATTGAAAGCAAATCGATGACCCTCACCAATTTTTCCAAAAAGATTCTCTACAGGCACTTTTACATTGTCAAAGGTCATAGAGCAGGTCGATGATGCTTTAAGCCCCATTTTTTTCTCTTCAGGACCAATGCTTAACCCTTCAGTATCTCGTTCAACGATAAATGCACTAAACTCTGTTCCATTCACTTTAGCAAACACAACAAAAATATCTGCAAAACCTGCATTTGTAATAAACACCTTGCTACCATTCAAAATATAATGTTTTCCGTCTTCTGAAAGACGGGCTGTTGTTTTAATACTTGAAGCATCCGTACCGGATGAAGGCTCTGTTAAAGCGAAAGCTGTTGTTAATGTCCCATCCATGAGCTTTGGCAAATACTTCTCACGCTGCTGGGGAGTTCCGAAGAAAATAATCGGTAGCATCCCAATTCCCATCTGCCCGCCAACCGTTGTGGTCACAGAGGATGGACCTAAATTAAGATGTTCTTTTAGTAATGCAAAGCGAACGCCATCAAGGCCTAAACCACCATATTCTTCAGGCAAACATGCACCTAGAAGCCCTACCTCCCCTGCTTTTCTTACTATCTCTTTAGATAATTGATAATCTAACTGATTAGCTTTTTCACCAAGCGCAGTAATTTCTCTTTCTACAAACTCCTCAGTTGTTTTAGCAATCATCTTTTGTTCATCTGTAAATAATTCAGGTGTTAGAGTTTGAATGTTGTTTAAATCTTCTTTGACTAGGAAGCTCCCCCCAGTCTCCTCTATACAACTACTAACTTTACTCAAATCGACTCCTCCTTAAGCTTAAAAAATACTTCTGAATGATTTTTTAATTTCTGGATTCACTTAAAATACTTTGCAATTTCCGTGCCAACTTCTAAATTGGTTTATTTTCAATTTTTAAATAAGTGTACTTCGTTCATTTGTTTCACATTGAAACAAATTTTCGTTTCATAAGTTTCATTCCGAACACCTTCTGATTAATTCAGTGTTTTCTTTAGAAGTTTAATTAAATACAAAATCTATTGATTTAATAATTGACATTTTTATGCAGTAAAAAGATAATATTTTTAAGTTTATAATTTTAAAAATTCAGAATGTTTTAAAAGGAGGATGGATAAATGCAACCGAAAATAGCAATCGTAGGGTATCCCCCCTTTTCAGAACTAGCAAGAAAACTTCTTATTGATATTCCAAACTGGGTAAAATATGAAATAACAGAGCTTCCACTTAATTTTCTTAGTTCGCCTGATTCAATTAGTAACTTAGAGAACTTTTTTGACCCTGCTACAATAGTAATTAGTGGTGACAGAAGTGCATTAATGCTTTCAGAAGTACTATGTAATTTGGTTATCCCAGTAAAAGTGAACGGGTTTGATCTATTGGAAATTGTTCAAAAAATTAATTCTAGAGAAGTCGTAATCTTAAATTTTGGCGAGGATATTCATGAATTAAAAAGTATTGCATCTATATTAAATGTTAAAATTCGCCAGATTCGATTCACGGATATCCAGGAGGCCTATAATATTCTGTTACATTTAAGAAGTGAAGGGATTATGAATGTTGTTGGCGGAAGTTGGGTCTGTGCAACAGCTTTTAAATTAGGGATGAATGGTGTCTTTTATTATTCTCATAAGGCAATGGAAAGCGCCATTTTAGATGCAGTAAATATATTAAAAGTTTATAGAAATGAAATGGAATCCTTAACTTTATTTAAAACAATGGTCAATT
>JAENZK010000079.1 GCA_016841285.1 Guptibacillus hwajinpoensis
TAGAAGGGGGGAAAACCCCGATTATTTCTTTGGATGAAGCAGAAAACATGGGTTTTAAGATTGTTCTTTGTGCTAATACTGCTCTTCGATCTGCGATTAAGGGCATCACTGAATCACTTAAAATACTAAAAGATGAAGGTTCGCAAGAGAATCTAACAGATCTAATTTGTACATGGGAAGAAAGGCAGTCCCTCTTTAAACTTCATCAAATAAAAGAGTGGGAAAAAAAGTATTTATATAGCTTAAGTTAAAAATAATAAGGTGGTTATTTAAAATGGCAAACTTTGTAGAATCAAAAAATATTAGTCTAGAATTAGCAAATAAGATCTTGGAAGCAGCATGGGCAAAGGGGGAAGAACTAGGTATTCCATTTAGCATTGCGGTGGTGGATAAGCCAGGAAATCTTAAAGCTTTTCAAACTATGGATGGTGCACCTGTCTTAAGTATAGATATTGCCCAAAATAAAGCGTTCTCAGCCGCGGCTTATAACAGAGCAACACATGAATGGTATGATCGAATAAAGGATGATCCACCATTATTGCATGGTATAGTTCATACTCCCAGACTGGTAATTTTTGGAGGAGGATATCCAATTAAAATTAATGGCGAACTTGTTGGCGGAATTGGAGTTAGCGGTGGCCATTATACACATGATATGCAGGTATGCGAAGCAGGACTTGCGGTGTTGGAAAGCTTAGAATAAGGATGGGGAATACGATGGAATCATACGATTTGGTTATTATAGGAGGCGGTTTAGCCGGGATGTGTGCTGCCGTTGAGGCAGGGGAACAAGGTGCAAGCGTCCTACTGCTTGAAAAACGGGATGAATTAGGAGGTAGTACAGTTCTTAGTTCCGGATATATGGCATTTTCCGGTACTGATATGCAGGAAAGGGCTGGAGTTGACGACTCTCTCGAATTGCTTAGAAATGACATTATAGATGTCGGAGGCCGGATAAGTAACAAGGATCTTATTGAAACGTATGTTCAAAATCAATTAGAAACATATAAATGGTTGATTGATCATGGGATTGAATTCCGAACCCTTCATGCAGTAAGTGGCCATAGTGTTCCTAGAGGTCATACGATAGACCCGCATCAAGCAATTCAGTCGTTATATAAAAGGGTTAAGAAACTCTCAAAGGTTACTATTCTCTTCAATTCTCCTGCAAAAAGACTATTAAAAAATGATGAGGGGAAAATTAATCGCGTTATATATGAAGAAGCGGGTGAAAGTCACACTGTATTTGCATCATTGGGAGTTATCCTGGCTTCCGGGGGGTTTGCTAAAAGTGTAGAACTCCTAAAGCTTTTTGCTCCGCAATTAGACAGTACTATCAGAATTGGAGGAGAAGGGAATCTTGGTGATGGCTTAAAGATGGCATGGGAACATGGGGCTTGGGTATTAGATTTACCTTACCTAAGTGGTACATATGGCTTTCATCCCTCAGCCAATAGTGCTGTTAAATCGCAAGGTTTAGCTTTTTATAAAGGGGCTATAATGGTCAATCAACTCGGGAAGCGCTTCGTCAATGAATCAATTTCCTATAAACAATTAGGGAATGCTGCATTGCAGCAACCGGAAGGGGTCTCCTACCAAATTTGGGACCAAACTGTTATGGAAAAGGCAGTCCAGGATGACCCACTTTATGACTTTGAATTACTTAAGCGTCGCCGTCTTTTATACCAGGTAGAAACATTAGATGAACTAGCAGAATGCATTGACGTACCAATTGACGTGTTGTCTGAAACCATTTCTAGATACAATGAGGGCATAAAAAAAGGATCTGATCCTGATTTCAATAGGAAAACGCTCACTCATAACTATGGAATACCAACACCAATAGAGAGAGCTCCTTTCTATGCGTTTGAGTCCACTGTTGCAATGTTGGCAACATATGCGGGTGTAGCTGTAAATTCACTAGGACAGATACTTAATTCGTATGGAGAAACGATTCCAGGACTATATGCTGCAGGAGAGATTACAGGCGGATTCCACGGATCAGGCTACATGACAGGAACTTCTCTTGGTAAGTGTGCAGTTTTCGGGAGATTAGCTGCCCTTGATGCTTTAAAGAAAGAAAAAGAAATATCTAAATAAATTTAACTTAAAAGGTCAGTGATTTTCATTGACCGATAATAAATAATCTGTAGCCAACATTGGAGGCAAAAATATGAAAATATGGCATCAAAGTTTGACTAGTATTGAAACAGTTATACCCTACCGGGATGCAGTCATTAATCATATTGATCGTATCGCACGTCCGGATGTAGAAGTTGTTTTGCATGGAATGTCAAAAGACACTTATCCGACAAATTATCCAGGTCATTTTATAACCTATTCCTATTTACAAAACTTGCATAGAGAACAATTTATCCGCGCTGCTCTAATGGCTGAAAGTGCGGGATATGACGCAATGTTTATTGGGACCATTCCTGATGTTGGTCTTTTAGAAGCTAGAACACTTGTGGATATACCAGTTGTTGGTTATGGCCAGGCTTCCTTCCATATGGCTTCTATGCTTGGTGACTGTATTGGAGTGGTAAATTTCTTAGAACCACTAGCCTATGAACTTCGACAAAATGCCGCAAGATATGGATTGGGAGGTAAACTAGGCCCTATAGTTCAAACAGAAGTTGGATTTAATAACGTTTTAGAAGGGTTTAAAAATCCGGAACCTGTTATTGCTTCATTCAACAAAGCCGCAAGAATCGCAATTTCAGAGGGTGCAGATGTTATTGTACCTGGTGAAGGGCCTTTGAACGTTTTCCTTGCTACCCATGGTATTTCCCGAATAGATGATGTTCCTATTATTGACTCATTTGCAACCGGAATTAAAATGTGTGAGTCATTAGTGGATTTACGTAAGAATTCTGGAGTTTTTATGACTCGTCGTGGATATTACAATGCAAAGCCACCTGCTGAAGCAGTAGCTCGGCTTCGGGAATTATATGGTTTAGTAGCGGAACCGGATCCACAGAATGATCATGGGCTTCCAGTCAGGGGAGGAGAAAAGGCTTCTCGATTTTCCTAACTATTGAATAAAAAACATGAAATTTTTAAGGGGTGACTCATAAATGCATATCGTCGTGTGTTTAAAGCAAGTTATAGATCCGGAAATTCCACCACGATATTTTAAAATTGACCCTGAGACAAATAGACCCGATGATATAAGCTCCGACATGGTGATGGATTCTTATGCGGAAAATGCACTTGAAACAGCTATTCAACTTAGAGATAAGGTAGAGGACGCAACAGTGACAGCATTATGCCTGGGGGATGAAGAGTCCGAGGCTGTTCTCCGCCGAGCATTAGCATTTACTGCTGATAATGCTGTTCGTATTTGGGATTCAGATTGGGAAAATCTCGATGGTCAGGCAGTTGGACATATTCTCGCGCAAACAATCAAAACGATTGGTGGGGCAGATTTGGTTCTTACTGGATACCAAGCGAGCGATATTGAAGAGGGATTAGTTGGTCCAGTTATAGCAGAAGAGCTTGGGGTCCCCTGTTTAACACTTGTGTCTGATTTTATAATGAATGAGAGAGGGTTTAGAGTTACATGTGATGTGGAAAGTGGTTATTCATTAGTTGATGTTTCATCACCAGCTATATTGACAATAATTAGTTCTGAAAAAAACGTCCCTCGCCTTCCGAAAGTAAAAGATATAAGACTTGCAAGAAGTAAAAAAATAAGAGAAATGAAATCTGATGATATTTATGATTTGGAAGCAGAGAAATGTCAACCTGCCGTTATACTTGAAAGGGTCTTCATTCCTGAAAGGAATATATCCTGCGAAATACTTCCGGGAGATGATGGAACGCTTCTTGCAGAAGGATTGGCAGAGAAATTACTGGATTTAAAGGTTTTATAGGGGGTGGTGAAAAATGGGTAATATCCTTATATTTGCGGATCATCAAGGAGGAGATCTGAGTTCGAATGCTCGTGAAGCATTAGCATTTGGCGGCCAACTTGCAAAATCCACAGGAGTTGAGGTTTACGCTGTTCTAGTTGGACCCAAGGCAAAGACAGGAGCTAAGGAAGCGATTACCTACGGGGCTCGAAAAGCCTATATCTTTGAAAATCCTTTACTTGCAAACTATAGCACAGATTTGTATTTGGAAATATTATGTGCTGTATTTCAACAGTCCGAGGCGGATACTCTTATTCTTCCATTTGATAGGAAAGGTAAGGAGCTTACTGGACGATTAGCAACACGTCTTGCAGCTTCTGCAATTACAGAAGTTGTTAATTTTAAAATGGAAGATGGCCAAATTAAGTGGATACGCCCAATATACGGTGACAAGGCTTATGGGGAATATAAAGCTATAAAAAGGAAAGTGGTTGTTGGCATTCGTCCCAAAAGCCATAATCAACCTGAGCCTAATGAAAAAAATACAGGTGAGATAATTCCTGTTGATTATGTTATTTCGAAAGAAATGATGTTAACAGAACTTGTAAAGACAATTGAGAACAGTATATCTGGAATTCGTCTTGAGGATGCAAAAATAATTGTTTCCGGTGGTAGAGGGTTAGGAGGACCAGAAGCCTTTAAGGAACTTACAGACCTAGCAGATGTCCTTGGCGGAGCTGTCGGGGCATCTCGCGCCGCCTGTGACGCTGGTTGGGTTCCATCTAGTCTACAGGTTGGCCAAACAGGTGCAATTGTTGCACCCGATCTTTATATTGCTGTAGGTATTTCTGGGGCAAGTCAGCATCTGTCCGGTATTACAAATGCGAAAACAGTTGTGGCAATCAATAATGATGATGAAGCTCCAATTTTTAAACGTGCAAACCTCGGAATTATAGCTGAATACAGCTCTGTTATACCAGCTTTGACTAAAGAATTAAAAAAGAAGTTAGGATAAAGGTTTGATTAGTCTGTTATGTATTTCTATGCAAATAAATTTGATTATTTAAGATTACTAGACAGGGAGTGAATCAATTATGGAAAAGGAACTAGATTATGATATTGTGGTGGTTGGTTGTGGAGTTGCTGGAATATCAGCTGCCTTGTCCGCTGCCGAAAATGCAAAAAAAATTAACAAGAAACTTAAAATAGCCATTCTAGAACGAGCTAATTACGATAATAGAGGTGGAAATTCAAGATGGACTGCTTCTTACATGCGTATGAAAAACCTAGATGAGGTTGCGGATAATTTTGTTGAAGACATGATGGTGTTTTCAGACAACTATTCTGATCGTGAATATATTGAAACACTAGCCGAAAATGCTGGCAGTACACTCAGATGGGTTGAGGAGCAAGGAGTTGACTTTGATTATTTACCTACGATGTTTTTAACATCAGCTAGACCTCGTTTGTTACCTGTAGGGGGAGGTAGAGCGATAATTGATACTTTATCTCGTCGGGCTGGTGGATTGGGTGTTGAAATTATATACGAAGCAACTGCGTGGAAGTTATTACTTGATGACGAAGGCTCTATTAATGGGCTCAAAGTACGGGTAAAGGGAGGATCTTCTCTGCATTTAAATATTGGAGCACTTATATTAGCAACGGGTGGATTCCAGGGAAATCAGGAAATGATGGCTCAGTATGTTGGTAGGGATGCACATAAAATTCCTACGGTCGCCGAAGGCGGTCTATTCAATAAGGGAGAAGGCATTAAAATGGCAATGTCGGTAGGTGCAAAGTGTGCTGGTCAATTTGATGCCTTCCACGCAGAGCCTGTGGATCCAAGAAGTAAACGCGAAGAAGCAGCAGTTATGACATATCCATATGCCAT
The DNA here is from genome assembly GCA_016841285.1 of Guptibacillus hwajinpoensis. Classification (GTDB taxonomy): domain Bacteria; phylum Bacillota; class Bacilli; order Bacillales; family Bacillaceae_J; genus Schinkia. The sequence continues at coordinate 5,746 of JAENZK010000079.1, forward strand.
TTTAGTTGACCAGAACGGAAAACGTTTTGTTGATGAAGGTAAAGCTACTATAGACGAACAATATGAGGCAGTTGCACGCAAAATATTCTATGATCTCCCAGGTCATATCGCCTATATGATTAGTGATCAAAAAATGTACGATATCCCTAACTATGAAAGGGCGTTGGAAACTGACAAACCAGCTATAGTAGCCGACACACTTGAAGATTTAGCTACGAAAATTGGAGTACCAGCCGATCAACTAGTTGAAACAGTAGATTCTTTTAATGCAGCAATCCAACCTGGTGATTTCCATTGGGACAAAAAGGATGGAAAAAAAGCAATTGGGATTACTCCACCAAAATCTAATTGGGCAATTTCAATTGATAAAGCTCCGTTTATTGCTTATCCAATTGTATGTTCAAATGTATTTACCAATGGAGGCCTTGCGACGGATACATACGGGTGTGTATTATCTCAAGACAATGATCCGATTCCGGGCCTTTATGCTGTTGGGGAAACGGCCGGACTTTATTATGGAAAGTATCCTGGAGGTACATCAGTATTGCGTGGACTCGTATTTGGTCGAAGATCAGGCGAACATGCGGTTTCCTATCTATCTAATTCAAAGAAATTAGAAGTTTAATATAAGAACAAGTAATGATTCCAAACATTTTGGTATCTGTGTTATTGCTATATTTCAATTTAATAGCAGAATTATAAGTTGTTCATGAATAAATAGTTCGAATTATTTACGGAATATTCATAATTATAAAACGTGATTGAAAGGGTGGTTGTGTTGGTGTTAAAAGACAAGGTAGCCTTAGTGACTGGGGGCGGTAGGGGAATTGGAAGAGAAACTTGTATTCTATTAGCGAAACAAGGAGCAAAGGTAGCTGCTTTTTCCCGCAACGAATCAGAACTAAAGGAAACTGTAAATTATATAAGGGAAGAGTTGGGCGAGGATGCAATCTATATTATCGGTGATGTTTGTTCGGAAGAAGATATTAAAAGGGCAGTCAAAGAAACACGGGAAAGCCTAGGTTCAATTGATATCTTGGTTAATAATGCAGGTGCAATGCTTCTTAAACCATTTAATAATACAACGGTTGAAGAATGGGACTTTCTACAAAATGTAAATGTTCGTGGTCCATTCCTGTTTAGTAAAGAGGTAGTTCCTGAAATGATAGAGAAAAGAAACGGAGTTATCATCAATATTTCATCTATTTGGGGGACAAAAGGTGGTCCTGATAGAAGTGCATATATTGCTTCAAAATATGCTGTGATTGGATTTACAAAAGCTTTAGGTGAAGAACTAAAGCCATACAATATCAGAGTAAATTCGGTATGTCCGGGTCCAGTTGTCACAAAGATGACAGAGGACCTTGGAGAAAATATTAATAAAGAAAGTTGGTTACAACCGATAGATATCGCAAATGTAATTGTTGATTTATGTTCACCAAAAATGAAGGCGCTTACCGCTGCTACGATTGAGGCATTTGGGAGTGGTAGACCGGTAAATTTATAACATGTTATCTAAAATGGACAATTAGTTCAATATGGTTAAGTGAGATTATGAGAGTACACAAAGGGATAAAGTTCATTATCATGATTATTTCTTCGAAAATCTGTAAGTAATTTAGGAAAGAAGGGAATGTATTTGAGCGAAGACAAGAGGTTTGAAACAGATATTGTCATAGTAGGAGCGGGCAATGCTGCCATGTGTGCTGCCATTTCAGCAAGGGAACAGGGGTTAAATGTTATTGTCCTGGAAAAGTCACCTGAGAATGAAAAAGGTGGGAATAGTGCATACACCCATGGATCCATTCGGTTTGCTTATAACAGTGTAGAGGACTTAAAACAAATTATGCCTGAACTTACCCCTGAGGAAATAGAGAACACTGACTTTGGAGCTTATCCAGAAGAGGATTTTTATGATGATTTATGCCGGCTCAGTGAATACAGGACTGATCCAGAATTATCTTCACTTTTAACAAGTAAGAGTTTTGAAACGATGAAATGGTTACAATCCCATAAGGTTAGATTTGTGCCTATTTATGGGCGCCAGGCATTTAAAGTTGATGGAAGATTCAAATTTTGGGGTGGCATGATTGTCGAATCTGTAGGGGGTGGAAAGGGTCTAGTTGACACACTTCACGCAGAAGGAAAAAAATCGGGTATTCAAATACTATATAATGCTATGGCTACAAAGCTTATACATGATGATAATGGTGTTCATGGCGTTATTTTTAAACATCAAGGTGAAACGAAAGAAATTCATGCAAAAGCAGTTATTCTGGCTTCTGGGGGATTTCATGCAAATACAGAAATGAGAACTCGATATTTAGGTCCAAAATGGGATATAGCAAAGGTTAGGGGGAGTCGCTTTAATACAGGAGAAGGTATCCAAATGGCACTAAATATAGGCGCTGTTTCAAACGGTAACTGGTCTGGGGCCCATGCGGTTGGAGGAGATCGCTATGCACCAGCATTGGGAGAAGGGTTCCAAAAACTAAGTTATCCTTTTGGAATCATAGTAAATGCCAAAGGAGAACGCTTTGTTAATGAGGGCTCTGATTTCCGTAACTATACCTATGCAAATATTGGAAAGCTAATACTAGAACAGCCAGGGCAATTTGCTTGGCAAATATTTGATAAAAAAGTAGCTCATCTTTTACGTGATGAATATAAGCTTAAACAGGTCACGAAGGTAACTGCCAATTCAATTGAGGAATTAGCAAAAAAACTTGACGGTGTTGACACAGAAGGATTTCTAAAAAATATAAGGGAGTATAATGAAGCTGTATGTAAAAATATACCATTTAATCCTAATGTTAAAGACGGACTATGTACAGAGGGATTACCAGTAAACAAATCAAATTGGGCAAATACTTTGGATCAAGCTCCATTTGAAGCATATGCGGTTACATGCGGAATAACGTTCACTTACGGTGGCTTAAAAATTAATACAAAATCAGAAGTACAAGATATAATGCAGCAATCAATACCAGGATTATATGCAGCCGGTGAACTAGTGGGTGGTCTTTTCTACTTTAACTACCCTGGAGGGGCGGGGTTAATGGCAGGCTCTGTATTTGGAAAAATTGCAGGTGAAAATGCAGCTCAGTTTGTTAAACAATCACTTTCGTAGGATTTTTAGTTAAAAATATTTTACTTAAATCCAAGGTAAATGGGGGAGTATTTATGAAAAAAGTATTAGGTTCAATAATATTGCTATTGGTAATGATTATTACTACTGCATGTAACTCTGGGGCACAGCCTTCAGCAAATGAAGAAAAGGAACAGGGGAGCAACAAAGAAACAAGTTTTATAAGATTTGTTGCTAGTACACCCGGAGGAAGCTGGTATCCCCCAGCGACAGCAATGGAACTAATTATTAAAGAAAATATTGATAATGTTGCTGTTAGAGTAAGTCCAGGGGGCGGCGAAGCAAATGTAAAAACAGTTGGAGATGGTGATGCCGAATTAGGTTATACCCAAACAGCGAGTGCCGCAGCTGGGTACATGGGTGAAGCGCCATTTGATAAAGAATATAAAGGAATACGGCACTTGTTAACAACAACACCGGTTGGTTTGCATTTAGCAGTTAAAAAAGATAGCGATATTCAGTCTATAGAAGATTTAATAGATAAGAAAATAGGAATGGCTCCAGAAGGCTATTTGGCAAATACAGTTGCAGAGCGTCTATTTGAGGTATATGGATTTACACTTGAAGATATTAAGGCAAATGGGGGCCAAATTAGTTATTTGGGTTTAACAGAAGGACCTCAAAGTTTAGTAGATGGGCAAATTGATGTTTACCTTGGGCAAGGATTGTGGCCGTATGGTCCATTTATGGAAATTGATAATAGCCCTGGGGTTAGGTTTTTAGAAATAGATGATGATATAAGAAAAAAATTCTTAGAAAAATATCCTGTATATAGTGAATTTACAATTCCAAAAGATTCCTATAAAAGTCTTGATAAGGATATAGTTACGGTTGGAACTTATGCGGCTGTTATAGCAAATGAAAATATGCCTGAAGATAGAGTTTATAATATTGTGAAGGCTATTTGGGAGAATGTTGAAGAAGTTTATAAGGCTTCACCTTCAGATAAAGAATGGATGAAACTTGAAAACGCAATCAATGGAGCAAGTATACCATTACATCCGGGGGCAAAAAAGTATTATGAAGAACAAGGAATAAAGGTTGAGTAGAAGCTAATGAGGAGGAGTTGATACCATTTGAGCCAAGTAAATAATCTTTTCCAAGACGAGGTCATTAAGGAAAGCAACCTAGAGGAGGCTATAAGGCAAAAAAACTTAAATATTGAATTAATCAAAAAAATATTTGCCTCCTCTTTAGCTTTGTTTGTTGCAATCCTTGTATTATATGCATCAGCATTTGGTCAACCTAGTTACCTGTTCTACAGATCCTTGATTTTATCAGTTATTCTAGTTCTTACGTTTATTTTATACCCAATGTTCAAAAAAAATAATAGCCTAGTTGTGAAAAAGATTACTGGCATTATAGATCTTTTTCTTATTCTAATGGTTGTAATCATTCAAAGCTATGTCATACTCGACTTTGATCAATTTGCTTTAAGACAAGGATCTCCTACAAATCTTGATGTTTTGTTTGGATCCATTTATGTCCTATTACTATTAGAAGCCACAAGAAGGACAGTAGGGTGGATGCTAGTCATCCTAGCTACCTTTTTTGTAGGACAATTACTTATAAGTGATAAAATGCCATGGATATTTTTTGGCCCTCCAATGAAATTATCAGCAATTGTTGACTTTGTTTGGATGCGTGATGAAGGTATTTACAGTGTACCTATAATGTCTGTTTTTACTTATGTAATTCCTTTTCTAATCTTTGCTTCATTTTTAATCCGGTCAGGAGCAGGAAAATTCTTTATTGAATTAGCGGTAAGTTTTACTGGAAGATTAGTTGGCGGACCAGCAAAAGGAGCTATCGTATCAAGCGGTTTTATGGGTTCTATATCTGGTAGTGCAGTTGCAAATGTTGTTGGTACCGGTACCTTTACTATTCCAATGATGCAAAAGGTTGGGTATAAGAAGGAGTTTTCCGGGGCAGTAGAAGCTGTTGCATCCACTGGGGGACAAATAATGCCACCCGTTATGGGAGCCGCTGCTTTTATCCTGGCACAAAATTTGCAAATCCCATATGGCGAATTAATACTCTATGCTCTAATTCCAGCGATACTCTATTATGTTGCTTTGTATTTTTCTGTTCATTTAGAGGCAAAGCGATTAGGGCTAAAAAGCTTACCTAAAGAGGATATCCCAAAAACAATAGCTTTATTAAAAGACAGGGGTTATTTATTAATACCTTTAATTCTTATTTTAATAAGTTTATTTATGGGATTCAGTGCCATTCGCTCGGCTATGTTGGCTATTATTGCTATTGTACCTCTAGTAATGATGAGAAAATCGACAAGGCTTTCGCCTGTCCAATTCCTAAGTGCTTTGGAAGATTCCGTAAGGGATTTGATTCCAATAGCGATTGCCTGTGGAGCCGCAGGATTAATCATTGCGGGGGTAAATATATCTGGGGTAGGATTAAAGTTTGCGTATTTAATTACAACGATTTCTCAGGGACAACTTTGGTTAACACTTATTCTTGTAATGATTGCAGCCGTTATTTTAGGATTTGGGTTACCGACAACGGCAGTGTATGTTACGGTTGCTGTTGTTTTAGCACCTGCATTGCAAGAATTAGGATTAAGTGCTCTTCAAGCTCACATGTTTGCATTTTTCTATGGGGTAGTTGCTGCTATTACACCTCCAATTGCCCTGGCTTCATTTGCAGCAGCAAGTATTTCAAAAACAGATCCAATGAAAACAGGCTATGTAGCGTTTAGACTAGGGTTAGCAGGATTTATTATTCCGTTTATGTTTGCCTACGGCCCGGAACTATTAATGCAAGGTGAACCACTTAATATTATAATTGCTTTCATAACAGCTACGGTTGGACTCTATTTGCTTGCAGCAGCCATTATTGGATTCTATTTAAATGTTAAAATAAGTCTTATTTTAAGAGTGACATTATTTGCTGGTTCATTATTTATGCTCTATCCGGGATTTATTACGGATCTAACAGGCGTAATCGTTGCATGTTTAGTTTACTTATCGGCGAGAAGAAATGGCCGATTAGTTGCTATTACAGAAACCAGCAGTCAAGAACTATGACCCATAGTTACCGCAGTTTTTAATGTAGATATGTAGATAATATCAAATTTAAGAACTGGCGGTAACTCCCCAATTTAACATTCTAATTATAAAAAAGGTGGTTTATAGAATGGATAAAAATAAAGTTATGCAATGGGGAATTATAATCATTACCTTTGTAATAATTGGATATGCAGGCCAAAAATCTTGGCTGATTGTTCATAGAGATATTTTTATTATTTTGCTACTACTTTTATCTTTTTTTTCAGTTTCGATGTTTGTCTTTCTTAATAAGAAGGACTCTTAAATATCTAGGGTACATAATAGAGTAATAAAATACCTCTAAATGTATTTGAGATCAATTTGGATGAATATTGAGGGAGGGACTTATTTTGTCATTAAGCCTTAATATTATAAATGCAATTCGTCAAAGACAAAAACGTGGTTTGCCAGAGGAGATTCGTAAAAAAGTAGAGCTTCATATACTTGATACTGTAGGAATTTCCTTAGCGGCTTATAAAGGACCGGTAGTAGCTTTACAATCAATATCAGGGATTTCTCTAGGAATAGATGGTGGAGCAGGAAAAGTAATAGGAAGTAGACTCCAATTTCCTCCTGCATATGCAGCATTTTCGAATACAGCTTTAGCTCATGCATTAGATTATGATGATATCAATGACATAGCAAGAATACATCCTACACCGGTTATATTAGCGGCTGCATTGGCTGCGGCTGACATTGAAGAATCAAGAGCTACGGACCTTGTCACTGCAGTGGGACTCGGAAACGAATTATTATGTAGGCTGGGATATGCAATTGAACCAAAAGGTACTGGAGCTGATTCAAAATGGTTTTTAAGTCAACTTTTTGGTTATCTTGGTGCCGCTCTCACTGCTGGACTTGTACTTGGATTGGATGACTCCGAATTGGTTAATGCACTTGGCTTGGCATATATGCAATTAGCTGGAGGAAAAGAACCAGGAGTAGGTATAGGTTCTCAAGCTAGGTCAATATATCCGGCTTTTGCATCCATGGGCGGAGTTCAAGCTGCGTTTTTGGCTCGGGAAGGTGTTACGGCTCCAACAAGTTCTATGGATGGTAAAACAGGTCTTTTTCAAAATTATTTTGGAAAAAACCTAAATGATAGACAATTAAAAATATTATTAGACTCTGAATCATGGGCATTTTCCGATACATCTATTAAGCTTTTGCCAAGCTGTCGATATTCACACCCTTATATAAGATCAGCACAAGTTCTTCGTAATGAATTAAAAAATAACCAAATTGAAAGTCTTGTAATAGGAGTAAATGAAACCGCAAATATGTTGTGTCACCCGATAACGGATCGTTGTCATCCTAAAACATTACAGGATGCTAAATTTAGCATACCCTTTATGGTTGCATTTACATTCATACATGGAAATGTTAATTTGAACAATCTGACAGAAAATGCCATTGGGGATTCACAAGTATCGAATTTATCCAAGCTTATAAAGATTGAGACAACACAACCCGATAAGCCTGGGATTCCTCAAGGTGATATTACAGTAAAAACTTCACAAGGAACTAAAAGACATATAGAATATCTTCTTCCTGAAGTAACAATAGATGAAGTTAAGAATAAATTTATTGAGTGTTGTCTATTCGCAGACGTAGCTTCTCCAGAAGAGGTTTGGAAAACAATAGGCAATAATCTTGATTATAACTTGATAAATAAATTGCCTTTAATTTCTCATTAATCTGTGGATACGGACATTTTTATATAAAAATATCAGTTGATTTCTGTATCAAATATAGATAAAAAATGTCTGTTACTTCAATTGATACATCGGAGGAAACGCTCCATCGAGTGTCAACCTATGGAGAAGCTATAAATAAAAAACAGTCATTGCCAAAGAAGATTATTCAGGATTCATTATGAACAGGATATTGATTTCCAATTATGAACAAGGCAGTATTTTTATTATTGAAGGCCACTTCACTAGAAGAAGTGGATTAAGCGTTAATGCTTGGAGTTAATACACAATGGGGCCTCTTCGTTCATTGGATTTATGTGTGCTTGATATAACATTATTTGCGCTGGAAAGTCTACATGAAGGGATTTTACAATTATTTTAAAAAACCTTTCGATTTATTTTATATTCTATTTAACAAAGTATACCTTAAAAGAATACATTTCAATAATCGTGGAAGAACAGGAGGAGAGCAGATGAACATTTTTGTCATGATGAAGCGAACGTTTGATACAGAGGAGAAAATTTCGATTAAATATGGAAAAATACTTGAAGATGGTGCCGAATTTATTATTAATCCCTATGATGAATATGCGATTGAGGAAGCGATTCAACTTCGTGATGAGTATGGGGGAGAAGTTACAGTTGTAACCGTTGGTTCTCAGGATTCAGAAAAAGAACTTCGTACGGCATTAGCTATGGGAGCAGACCAAGCTGTTCTCATTGATTCAGAAGATCTCGAGGAACTTGATCAAGATGGAACAGCGAAAATCCTTTCTGTTTATTTAAAAGATAAAAACGCGGATATTATTCTTGCCGGTAATGTGGCTGTGGACGGTGGTTCTGGTCAAGTCGGTCCACGTGTCGCAGAAATGCTGGAAATTCCGCAAGTAACGACCATTACAAATCTAACCATTGATGGCGGAAAAGCGGTAGTTGTTCGCGATGTTGAGGGAGATGAAGAAACACTTGAAGTGTCCCTTCCAGTTCTCGTTACCGCTCAACAAGGCTTGAATGAACCACGCTATCCTTCTTTACCTGGCATCATGAAAGCGAAGAAGAAGCCATTAACAACTCTTGAGTTGGATGACTTAGATTTAGAAGAGGAAGATGTAGAAGCAAAAATTGAAAAAGTAGCTCTATACTTGCCACCGAAAAAACAACAAGGAAAAGTATTGGCTGGCGAGTTAAATAGCCAGGTGCATCAATTAGTTTCGTTATTAAAAACAGAGGCAAAGGTCATATAAGGGGGAGGGGATATCATGGCAAAGAAAGTTTTAGTATTAGGTGAATTTCGTGACGGTGAACTGCGTAATGTTTCTTTAGAAGCGATCGCAGCTGCTAAGCTGATCTCTAATGGCGGGGAAGTGGTGGCCGCATTATTCGGAGAAACAGTGGGGGATGAGAGTTTAACCTTGATCCATCATGGAGCCGATCGTGTCATTAAAGTAGAACATCCTGATTTAAAAGCCTATACAACAGATGCTTATCAACAGGCATTACTTCAGGTCATTGAAGTAGTACAACCAGATGGTTTGGCTATAGGGCATACAGCACTAGGTAAAGATCTATCACCTAGAGTCGCTGCAAAATTAAATGCTGGACTTATTTCAGATGTTGTAAGCATTGAGCTTGATGGAGATGAGGCTATTTTTACTGCACCGATCTATTCAGGCAAAGCTTTTGAAAAAAGAAAAGTGAAAGAGGGGCTTGTTTTTGCAACAATTCGCCCCAATAATATTGCACCTTTAGAAAAGGATGAAACTCGTTCCGGCGAAGTAAGTAATGTTCAAGTTGTCATTAAAGATCTTCGTACGATCATTAAAGATGTTGTACGAAAGTCAACTGGTGGAATTGATTTGTCTGAAGCAAAAATTATCGTTTCCGGTGGCCGTGGGATGA
>JAENZK010000080.1 GCA_016841285.1 Guptibacillus hwajinpoensis
CAAATACAGCGCCTTCATGAATCAACCGCTCGCTTGTTCTCACCTTTACTATGAGGTCTAGATTAAAGGATGACAAGAAAATATAGAATTATTGCAGGAAAATCACTCTTTTTGTCGAAGTAAGATGACAGAAAGGAGTGGTTTTTTTGTTAACTGCGATAACAGAAAGCGGCCGAACTATTTCTTTAGTTGAGAAATGGGGAAAACAAGAGCTACTTAACATTACCGAAAACGAACGAATCCTTTGTCCCGCATGTAAAGAAAAAGTACAATTAAAAAAAGGTAACAAGCGTATATGGCATTTTGCCCATTTATCAAAATTGAATTGTGACACAGGGCTCGAAAGTGAATCCGAATACCATTTAAAGGGTAAAATCCAACTGTATGATTGGTTAATAACCCAAGGATTCAATGTCGAAGTAGAAAAATACCTACCCAAAATAAAACAAAGGCCGGATTTATTTGTTACGTGGAAAGGCCGTCATTATGCATTGGAATTTCAATGTTCAACTATTGAAAGCACGATATTACTAAAACGAACAACTGCCTATCTTCGTGAAAATATTACCCCAGTTTGGATTTTAGGTGGAAACCGCTTAAAAAGAAGCTCCGAGAACATTTTTAAAATCACTGCCTTTGACTTATTAATGGCTAACTCAAAACACAAGAATACTACTCTCTCACTTGTTTATTATTGTCCCGCCACTATGCGTTTTTGTATTGTATCATCAATGACACCATTTTCTCCACAAACCTTTTTTGCTTCAGTAGATTTTTTCATTCCCAGTCAACTTTCTTTTTCTGAAATAATAAATATAAGTAAAAAATATATGATTCCTAATATTGATGCTTGGCTTTTAATGAAAAGGCGCTATCGAACAAACTCCTATTTATTTGCTGATCATTCAATTAAAAAAATGTTTTATGAAAAGGGACTTCCATTATGTTTACTACCTGGTGAAGCGGGAATTCCAATCGAATCAATGATTTGGATTAGAACGGAACCTGTCATTTGGCAGGGGTGGATCTTACTTACATTTATCCTCCCGCTGAAAGTTGGAGAGATTATTTCGTTTCAGGAAATTTTTCAAAGCTTTAAAACTAATGTGAAACGTGGTTTTTTTGTTATAAGACAGATTCCTTCGTTAAGTGATAGCCATTATTCATTTGCTATTATGGATTACTTATTGCAATTAGAAAGACTTGGTGTCATTGAAAAGGATGGGGGAAAACGATCCCGTTTCCGAATTCAGACTGAATTGATTGTGCCGAAAAATGTAGAGGAGGCATGTAAGCTTGATAAAATGACGCTTATGAGACTAAATAAAGAGAGTAATAATAAAATTATGTAAAGTATGGAAAATGTGTCCGTTTTTCGAACGTTAAAAAAACGTGATATACATCACACTCCCCAGTGGTGAAGTTCATATATGATAACGGTGTGATACATATCACTGTGATTTACATCACGGTGATGTTGTTAATATTAGAATATAAAAGGGAGTGTGTAATGATGTATTGTCACCAATGTATGCAGGTTGCACCAGGAGGTTGTACAGTAGTTGGAGTATGTGGAAAGGATGAAACGATTGCGAGTTTGCAAGATATCATGATTTTTGCTCTAAAAGGAATTGCAGCTTATCGCACCCATGCAAGACAGCTAGGATACACAGATGAGTTTGTTGACCGAACTACACATGAGGCATTATATATGACTCTTACAAACTCAAACTTCAATGTTCAAGAACATATTGATATGGCTATGCAAGTAGGTCAAGCTGCGGTAAGAATGATGGAGATTCTTGACAATGCCCATGTTAATCGTCTTGGTATTCCAGAGCCGGTACGTGTGTCTCAGAACAAAATTGAGGGAAAATCTATCGTTGTAACCGGGCATAATCTTTTTGCATTGAAAGAACTATTAATCCAAACAGAAGGAAAAGGCATCAATGTTTATACACACTCCGAGATGTTGCCGGCGCACGGATATCCAGAACTTAAGAAATTCAGCCACTTAAAAGGAAATGTAGGAAAAGCATGGTATGACCAACGCCGTTTATTCGAAGAATTCCCAGGTGCGATCCTTGCTACAACGAACTGTGTAATGCCAATTAAAGGTACATATGCTGACCGTATGTGGTCCTATGAAGTTGCTGGGTTGGAAAATGTTGCCAAAATTACAAATGATGATTTCAGTCCATTAATTGCAAAAGCTTTGGAATTACCTTCAGCGAATATTGATTCTGAAGAAACTTTATTAACAGGTTTTCACCATGAAACAGTTATCGGATTGGCACCAGAAGTAATTCAAGCTGTTAAAGATGGCAAGATCAAGCGTTTCTTCGTTATCGCAGGCTGCGATGCACCAGGAAAAGGTGGAGAATATTATCGTGAACTTGCTACATCTCTACCAAAAGAAACAGTTATCTTAACAACATCATGCGGAAAGTTCCGTTTTAATGATGTTGATTATGGCTACGTTCCAGGAACTGAAATTCCACGTTATATAGATTTAGGACAATGCAATAACTCCGGTTCTACAGTAAAAATTGCTCTTGCCCTAGCTGATGCTTTCGGCTGTGAAGTTAATGAACTGCCTGTAAGTATTGTATTATCATGGTTTGAACAAAAGGCGGTTGCAATTTTATTAGGATTATTCAGCTTAGGAATTAAGGATATACGAATTGGACCGAAAGCTCCAGCCTTTATCAATGAAGGAGTTCTTGATGTATTAGTTAATACATTTGGGTTAAAACTAATCGGGGATGCAAAAGAGGATATGGAAGCAATGATGGCATTATCAGCAGTAAATTAATAGTTACTACGTAAAAAGCACTTAGACAGTGCTTTTTTATTTGTCCAGCTCCAGCGCCTATCGCCTAGCAAACTTCAGGTCTCCTCCCTACGATAAGTCAACTAAGAATTGCTACCGCAATTCAAGTTTCCTATATCTCAGTCGAAGCCCCTCCAGTTTGTACGGCGATGAACAAGGCGCTTCCGCTTTTCTCACTTCAAAAGTTTTATTTTTCACTATGAATGATATACTATTTATATAGGAAAAATTTTCATATGGAGGTAATATCATGACTGAACAAGCGAAGCCTTTAGTCTTGCCAAAACGAGACGAAATACCGGTCGAGGATACTTGGCGACTAGAAGATATTTTTCCGTCCGACGATGATTGGGAAAAAGAGTTTAAAGCAATCAAAGAATTAATTCCATCAATGGAACAGTTTCGAGGGAAACTTGGAGAATCAGCTGAAAATTTATATAAAGCATTAGATACTCAATATGAGATCTCTAAAAGGTTAGGGAAGCTATATACGTATGCTCATATGCGCTATGACCAAGATACAACAAATTCTTTTTATCAAGGTTTAAACGACCGTGCTGAAAGTTTATTTACACAAGCAGGTAGCGCTTTCTCCTATATGGACCCGGAAATTCTATCATTGGAAGAGGAAAAAATCCAATCCTTCATTAACGAGAATGATGATATAAAGCTTTATAAACATATTTTGGATGAGCTAAATCGCAGTCGTCCCCATATCCTTTCTGCGAGTGAAGAAGCAATTCTTGCTGAAGCCTCAGATGCTTTGGGTAACGCAAGTACAACATTTGGAATGCTGAATAATGCAGACATAAAGTTCCGGGCGATTAAGGATGAAAAGGGGCATGAGGTTGAAGTAACCCATGGCCGTTATGTTCGCTTTTTAGAAAGCAGTGACAGACGTGTAAGAGAAGATGCTTTTAAAGCCGTTTATGATACATACGGTAAATTCAAAAATACATTTTCAAGTACTTTAAGCGGCAATATTAAAAAGGATAACTTTTATGCTCGTGTTCGCCATTATGAAACAGCCCGCCAGGCGGCCTTGGACAGCAATAATATTCCAGAAAGCGTCTATGATACGTTAGTGAACACGATTCATGAACATTTACCATTATTACATCGATACGTGGCTTTAAGGAAAAAAGTACTTGGTGTTGATGAACTTCATATGTATGACCTTTATACACCGCTTGTTAAAGATATAAAAATGGAAATTCCATATAATGAAGCGAAGAATATTGTGTTAAAAGGTCTTGCGCCAATGGGAGAAGAATACCAAGGCATTTTACAGGAAGCATTCGATAATCGGTGGATTGATGTTCATGAAAACCAAGGAAAGAGAAGCGGAGCTTATTCATCAGGGACCTATGGAACTAATCCGTATATCTTGTTAAACTGGCAGGATAATGTCAATAATGTCTTTACGTTGGCACATGAATTGGGCCATTCTGTCCATAGCTACTATACAAGAAAATCACAACCTTACCCGTACGCAAACTATTCAATTTTCGTTGCAGAGGTTGCCTCTACTTGCAACGAATCATTGCTGAATGATTTTATGCTGAAAAATGAAGATGATAAGCAGAAAAAGCTCTATATATTAAATCATTATTTAGAAGGCTTCCGTGGAACTGTCTTCCGTCAAACGATGTTTGCTGAATTTGAACATCTTATTCATGAAAAGGCACGTGAGGGTGAAGCGTTGACTGCAGACCTATTTACATCATTGTATTATGATTTGAATAAGAAATACTTTGGTAATGATATTGTAGTTGATGAGGAAATTGGTTTGGAATGGGCAAGAATTCCACATTTTTATTACAATTATTACGTTTACCAATATGCAACCGGTTTTAGCGCAGCTGCAGCCTTATCCAAGCAAATACTAGAGGAGGGTGAGCCAGCAGTAAAACGCTATATCGATGAGTTTTTAAAAGCGGGAAGCTCTGATTATCCAATTGAAGTATTAAAACGGGCTGGGGTTGATATGACCTCAAGTGAGCCAATTGAACAAGCACTTAAGGTGTTTGAAGAAAAACTGAATGAAATGGAACAGCTATTAAATAGTTAATTTATTAGAATGACATATAAAAAGGGACTGACTTTAAGGGGATTAAGTATTAGAGCCATAAAGTCAGCCCCTTATCCTTTTAGTGATTTTCGCCGATTGCCCCCTCTAAAGCGGTTGCGATTATTCCAACAATGAACGGTAAATAAAATCGAAAGAAACATTGGTATAACAGAAAAGAAGAATGGTATGATCCTCATTAACCCCAATAAGTAAATGCTAAAAGAAATAAAAACAAAGATAAACGCAAAGATAAACAGAAATTTATTCATCGTACAATCTCTCCTTCCACTATCATCGTATGTCACACGGCTATAAAATTATTCTTTTAAAAAAATAATGTCGAGCAATGTTTAGAAAGTGACAGTTTTGTGAAATGCGTAACAAAGTTATTGTGCATTACGTCGAAAATTGTTAATATAAGTTTGTAAAGTTAATCACAAACAAACATAACCCCTTTGTTTGACCGTGAAACTTTCTCCCACCCCCCTGTCGAATGAGACATAAAAAGAAGGTTAGGCATCCCTCCTAACCTTCTTTTTATTTTTTCAAAAAAAAAAGATTGAGCCTGTCATGTTTGACTTGGCTCAATTCGTATTTTTTACATATCTCCAGAACGTTCCGTATTTTACGGGAACTCGCTCAACCGCTTGTTTTAAAAGCAACTTTTTCATCTCTTTTTCAACTTCCTGACAGGATAGATTATAGACAACAGCAATTTCTTTTGTTGCAACAAATTTAAAAAATTCTAAAAAGTCCTCAAGAGGAGGAAGAGAGCGCGAAACCGGCTTTCTTTGTAAAATTTCCTCTAATACCTGAACATATATATCGTAAGGATAAGCACCAGAAAGTTTGACACCTTCTTCTTCAATTTTTTCATTATTGAAGAAAACAAGGGTAGGGCTCTCGTCGACATCCATCTATCTAGTAATCTTTAAATCACATTGAAATGCTTTACAGGCAGCCTCTGAAATTAAATCCTTCTTAAATTCCTCTACATCAAGGCCTGCATCTCTTGCAATACTAATCAGGATTTCCTTCTTTGTAATATTTTGCTTTTCAAGAAAGAGTATTTCCTGAAGTTTCCTCAAAAACCTAAGCCCCGCTTTTTTTCCTTGAAGTTCAGCAGCCTTCACTGCTACTGAGGCTGTAGATGGTTTATGAATAGGATCTTCAAACCATACATCACCATCACAGGACATGCCTGATCTTGAGGCCGTTCGTTCCCAAACCTTCGCGATTTCAGATGGTGCTTTTTTTGAAATATTTAAAGACGTTAATCGTCCAGTTAATACGTGTCTAATACTTATTTTATCGCCAAATTCAATCAATAATTTTTTTAGTACTGGTTCTAAGGCCCAACACTCGGGACATAGAGGATCAATAAACACATAAATTTCGATAGGTTTAATACAAAGGTTTTTCCAGCTGATGTTTGTAGATGTACTAGTACCCGAACTGTTAAAGACCATGAATATCTCCTTTCTGTTCAGGAAATGATACTTATATTTTAGCAATGCAACTAGGTTGGGGCAAATATTGTGCCTCTGAAGATTTTACCATTGATTTAGGTTTTGACAAGATTGTTTTTGATATTAAATGGTATAATATGTTTTGACTATATTATTTAAATTGGAAACTATTTTTCGGAGTGTGAGAGCTGATTATGCGATTAACGAAAAGCATCCCCAATATGTTTACTTTGGGCAACCTATATTGTGGTTTTTTATCAATCGGTTTTGCCGCAAAAGGGGAGTATAAAAACGCAGCGATTTTAATATTAATTGGGATGATGCTTGATAGTATGGATGGACGATTGGCAAGAATGTTGAAAGCAGATAGTTCATTAGGGAAAGAGCTGGATTCATTAGCTGATATAGTAACATTTGGGGTAGCTCCCTCTTTTTTAGTTTACTATACGTATTTTTATCATTTTGGACATTTAGGTTTAATTGTAACCGGATTATTCCCGTTATTTGGAGCGTATCGTTTAGCTAGATTTAATATTAGCTCAGGCAAATCGTCCCTACATTATTTCATCGGGGTACCAATTACAGCAGCAGGTGGAATTCTGGCATTATTAACATTGTTTGGAGATCGAATCCCGAACATTATAACTTCTGTCGTATTTACTGCTTTATGTTTTTTAATGGTTAGTAGAATTAGAATACCAAGCTTGAAGGAAGTGCCTTTACCTAAATACGGAACGATTGTGACGATTTTTATCGGGTGCCTGCTATATGTCATTTATACAAAAACATATGAGAAATTTCCTTATCTTATCTACTTTGCTGGACCATTATACATAGCCTATTTGGCGTATCGTTTCATTAAAGGGAAAAATAGAAGAGAGGATATCGATTAAAAAAAGCGACCAGAGGGCCGCTTTTTTTATACATAATATGAATCCGTAACCTTTTTAACGTAGGCTTGAGTTTCTTTAAATGGCGGGATGCCATTGTATTTATCAACATTTCCCGGACCAGCATTATAGGCAGCTAGTGCGAGCTTTAAATCACCATCATATTTGTCTAACATCTTTTTTAGATATTTTGTTCCGGCCTCAATGTTTTCTTTAGGATCATAAACATTTTCTACGCCAAGCCATTTTGCTGTGGCCGGCATAAGCTGCATTAAGCCAGCAGCACCAGCTTTGCTTTTGGCTAATGGGTTGAAATTGGACTCGTGTTTTATAATGGAGCGAATCAGGTTGGCATCAACCCCATATTTATTAGAAGCATTTTCAATAATCTCATCATAATTAGTCTTGTAATTTGCTCCTTTTACAGCTGGAGATGAATAATTTTGAATTTTAAAGTTAGGCTGTAGAGCTTGAAGCTCTTTTAATGCCAAACTTGTCGTATTTACTCCAGCTTCCGTATTGTTTAAAGAAGCAGGATGCTCTTGTAATTTTGAGATCTCTAATTGAAGAAGATCTGAAAATGGATCATTTCCATCATCTGAAACAGAAGCACTTTGATTAAAGCTTCTTAATGCCTGAATTTCCATTAATGTTTTTAAATGATTCACATCTATTTTCATAACTAGTCTTCCTTTTTTTCTTTTAATTCAAAAAAGCGTTGTATTTTATTTTTAGTTGTTCTTAATGGAATATTATTTTGTTTCAAAATTTCAAGGAATTTATTTTTTCCTGATACTGGGTCTTTAACTTCATATTCCAGCTCATAATCTTCTTGGTTTAAATAAAAGCTATGATCAAGAACAAGGATATTTTCATTTTCGGTAATTTCAATTCGGTCCGTTTTTAAAGCCCCTAAATATTGAAGTTCATCAGGGTTAATTCCCAAAGTTGAAACAGCTTGTTTTACACTGCCATCGACCATTATGGCCCCCTCATTGTTTAGAAGGGAATAGGCCTGGTCTTCAGTTAATTCTTGATGAGTTTCGAGTAAACCTTGTTCATAGGGTTGTTTTAATGTAAGAATATACTTGTCCAGTTTTTTTCGAATTCTAAGTGCGGACTGCTTCCCTTTTAGTAAAAAGTTTGCAGTATCAAAATAATAATTTTCCTGACCAATAAAATCTTTAACCGTTACATTGTATTTCTGCATTAATAGCTCAAATTCATTTTTGGTAAGTAAATTTTTAAATTCTATTTCTATTTCTTGTACCATAAAAATAACTCCTAAATAAAGGGTTTAACATACAATTCATATTATGCGGTATAATGGTTTTAAAATCAATTGAATAAAAATGGTGGGAGTAATGTGATAAACTATTATCAAAATTACCTTAATTATCATAAAAGATTGGATGTCGGTTGTATGAAATTTGCAATAACGTCAAGAGGGGATCAAACCTCAAACGCTTTAAGAATGAAAATGAAAAACTATTTATTGGATTTTGACCTTGTGTTTGATGAGGCGGAGCCTGATATTGTAATTTCTATCGGTGGAGACGGGACTTTACTTTATGCCTTTCATCAATATCAACATAGATTAAGTGAGACAGCCTTTGTTGGAGTTCATACGGGACATCTAGGATTTTATGCGGATTGGGTTCCGTCGGAAATTGAAAAGCTTGTGATCGAGTTAGCAAGAACACCATTTTCAGTTGTTGAATACCCGATTTTAGAAACTATCGTCCGTCATATTGATGGTGGGAAAGAGACGATGTACTTATCATTAAATGAAACTACGATCAAAGCAACAGAAGGATCGCTAGTTATCGATGTTGAAATTAAGGGGCAAAAATTTGAAACATTCCGTGGTGATGGTCTTTGTGTCTCAACACCTTCAGGAAGTACTGCATATAACAAATCTCTAGGTGGAGCAATCATCCACCCATCGATTGAAGCCATTCAAGTTGCTGAAATGGCATCCATTAATAACCGTGTCTTCCGAACGATTGGTTCACCGCTTATCTTGCCAGGTCATCATACGCTGATGTTGAGACCAACGGAAGCAGTAGACTTATTAGTTACTGTCGATCATAAGACGATTTTACATAAAGATGTTAAATCAATTCAATGCCGGGTTTCCGATGAAAAAGTTAGATTTGCTCGATACCGCCCATTCCCGTTCTGGAACAGGGTACGTGATTCATTTGTTGGGAACGATAATAGGGGATGATCTTTGGAATGAGAACAAGGCCATTTCTGAAAGAAGATATTTCTGTTTGTGCCGCGTTGTTTATAGAAGTTTTTAACCGCGAACCATGGAATGACCGTTGGACTAAGCAGCATGCAACTGAATATTTTGAAGATGTTTTAAATACACCGGGCTTTGAAGGCTTTGTTATTGAAAAGGATTCGGATTTGGAATCAGGTAATCAAAATGGGCAAGCCGCCATTATGGGTTTTATTATTGGGACAAGGAAAAAGTGGTGGAGCGGTGATATTTATTATTTATATGAAATGTGTGTGGACGAATCCTATCAAGGAGAAGGAATAGGCTCCAAGTTGATGGAAGATGCGAAAGTATCCTTATTAGGTAAAGGTTTTTCTTCCATCGTGCTTCTAACAGAACGCACATTTCCTGCAGCCTATTTTTATCAAAAACAAGGTTTTATTGAAAGTCCTGAAACAAGATTTTATTTTTGCAGTTTGTAATGTGGTGGTTTTGTACTAATGAATAACCATAAAATTCAATGGGAAATTGATAAGAAATGCGAAGGAATGCTGGTTCGTGAGTTTCTGCTAAAGGAAAAAGGAATCTCCAAAAGAGCATTAATTGATATAAAATTTTACGGTGGCGATATTTTATTAAACGGTGTCCATGTCACTGTAAGGGAAGTTCTTAAGCCCGGCGATTGTTTGGAGGTAATGTTTCCCCCGGAAATTCGAAGCGATGGAATAATCGGTGAGAACATTCCATTCCATATCGTGTACGAGGATGAGCATATTTTAGTTATTAATAAACCACCGTTTATGGCTTCGATTCCGTCACGAGAACATCAAAGTGGAACTTTAGCAAATGCGCTTATTTATTATTATGACCAAATTGGGTTATCATCCACAATTCATATTGTAAACCGCTTGGACCGTGATACTTCAGGCTTAATGATCGTAGCAAAAAATAGTTTTGTCCATTCATTATTTGCATTGGAGCAAAAAAAGAAAACCATACAGCGAGAGTATGAGGCCATTGTTCATGGGATCGTTGTGAATGATTTTGGCATTATTGAAGCTCCGATTGGGCGTAAAGATGAGAGTATTATTGAACGGGAAGTCAGAAATGATGGTCAACATGCCGTTACACATTACGAGGTTAAAAAGAGGTTTTTAGATCGGACATTGGTTTCGCTAAAATTAGAAACTGGCCGTACCCACCAAATTCGAGTACATATGTCCTACATTGGTTATCCTCTATTAGGAGACGATCTTTATGGCGGGCAGCGTGAGTTAATTTCGAGACAAGCCCTTCATAGTAAGAGTATAAGATTTTATCATCCTTTACTGGAACGGGAGCTTGCATTTTCAGTTTCATTGCCGGCAGATATGGGAAACCTTGTATATGACGAAAAATGAAAATCGGGAATCATAGTTGCCTCAGCGACTATAATTCCCGATTCATTCTATTCATCAAATGCTCTAAACTTTTCCGGTACCCTTGGCATCGTGGAAGGAACTGAAACAAGCTCCATTTCCGGATATCTTAGTGCGGTTAACATTCCACCAAACACACAGCCGGTATCGATATTCCACGTCTTATTTATATTCCGCGGTTTTTCAACGGGGGTATGTCCATAGACGATCCAAGCGTCTCCCGAATATTGCTTAGCCCAATCTCTTCTAACGGGTGTGCCGTCAGGATTTGTCTCCCCTGTGATATCCCCGTATAAAACAAAGGTTTTTACTTTATTGCTCGTTTTCCCAATATAGTCATGCCGAATCCCAGCGTGGGCAACCACGAGTTTTCCGTTATCAAGCTGTAGATATAATGGTGCTCTTTCAAAAAGCTTCATAAAATGAGTCTGTACCTTAGCTTTGTCTTTGGATGATAGCCCATCATATTCTGCCACTGTTGTTTCTAGGCCATGTTTGATTTGTACCTTTCGACCTAAGAAATAGCGATATAGTTTATCACAGTGGTTACCAGGAGTATAATGTGCAATTTTTTCTTCTATCACAAGCTTATAAACAATTTCCATTACTTTCATTGATTGGGGTCCCCGGTCTGTTAGATCACCAACAAAGACAAGCATCCTTCCATCTGGATGAACAGGATAATCTTTTTGATCCCATTCATATCCGAGCTTTTTAGTTAATGTCACAAACTCATCATAACATCCATGGATATCGCCAATGATGTCAAACATAGAAGAATCACCTCGCAAATTCAAAAAACCAAATATTACGTTCTATAAAGTCTAGTCGCAATATTTGGCCTAATCAAAATCAAAATCCTTACATTAACTCCCAAACATATACTTTCGGGTCCGTGACCTTACATTCAATACAACTCCTACAGCGATCATGCTAGTTAATAATGAACTACCACCATAGCTGATAAAAGGTAAAGTAATACCTGTGATCGGCATTAATTGAATCGTCATACCTATATTTTGGAACACTTGAAAGGTAATCATACCAATGACACCAGTACATAAATAACTTCCATATGGATCATGACTTTCCAGTGCGGCATGGATCATTCTATATATTAATAGGAAGAACAGTGAGATTACGATACTTGCTCCAATAAATCCAAACTGTTCACCAATAACGGCAAAGATGAAATCGGTATGAGCTTCCGGAAAGTATACTTGCCCATTCATTAAGCCTTTTCCTTGGAGCTCGCCTGAACCTATCGCCAATAATGATTTTACCAATTGGAAACCGTAGTTGCTTGAAAATTCATGGGGTGCAAGCCATCCATAAAAACGATTCATTTGGTGTTCTTTTAAAATATAAGTTTTTATAAAATCGGGATTACTAAAATAAATAAAAACTAATAGTCCCAGCATTGCAATAACAGCGGCAGCTGATCCTAGTAAAATTCGCCATCTAATTCCGGATACTAATAAAAGTGAACCGAGAATGGCTGCAATAACAATTGCAGTTCCTAAGTCGGGTTGTTTCAATATTAATAATAGTGGAACCATAGTTGTACCAACAAGTTTTCCAAGCAACAAAAAGTCTTCCTGAATTGAACGGTTATCGGGATAGATTTCATTATGTTTTGCTATAATTTGACTTAATAAAATGATTAGAAAAATCTTCATTAATTCGGCCGGTTGAAAGTTACCTAGAACAGGTAAAACGTACCAACTGACAGCTCCGTTTATTTCTGGTGCTATTTTGGATGGTCCTAATATTTCAAGACCGAGTAGGAGAAGAATCCCAAACCCATATAAATACCAAGAAAAATTCTTAAAACGATCAAAATCAATAATCATTGTTACTCCGATCGCGGTAAAACCAATTACATACCAAACAACCTGTTTTCCAACGAAATTAACATTTTGTAACTTCGCAGGGAGTGATGGCTGAATGCTGTAAATTGCGATTAAGCTAACAGTACCCAGTAATATAATAATCAAAACAAGGGCTACATCTATTTTCTGATAAGGAGTTTTATCCTTTTCTATTTCCATTTCACTTTTTCCTTTCCATCTTGCTTTCATATTCTCTAAAAGAACACCCATTATAATATAGTAACGAAATTTTGGGTGAATGAAAAGACTAGAAACTGTTTGACAAATAAAAGGTGCCATTTTACGATAAATGAGGTTTATAAGGTGCTTATTACCAACTGAAATTTAAAGGAGGGAGAGTATAATGCCAGACTACAAAAAGAAGCTTGATGATGAGTTTAAAAACTATCTCATCGATGCCATCCAAAGAAACGATATTGATGCCTTTAGAGAAGAGTTCTTGGAGGTTCATCCATATGATCAAGCAAAATTCTATGTTAGCCAAGAACAGGATGTAAGACAACAAATTTCATCTTATTTGTCACCTTCAGAAATGGCTGAGTTATTTCATAATCTTGATAGTGATGATCAGGAAAGCACTCTTGAAGAAATGGAACCGGCCTATGTTGCTGATATGCTTGCACAGATGTATGCAGATGATGCCGTAGACGTTTTGAACGAGTTGGAAAAAGACCAGGTTGTTAGTTACCTGACAATTATGGATGATGAAGCAGCACAGGAAATAAAAGATTTGCTTCATTATGAGGAAAAAACAGCTGGAAGTATCATGACAACTGAGTTTGTGGCCATTTTAGCAAATCAAACAATCAAAAATGCAATGAAAATTCTGAAGTCAGAAGCACCTGAAGCAGAAACGATTTATTACTTATATGTAGTCGATGACGAAGAAAGGCTTGTTGGTGTTATCTCTCTGCGTGATTTAATTATTGCTGATGATGATAAACTCATCTCAGAGGTTATGAATGATCGGGTAGTCTCTGTTTCAGTAAGTGAAGATCAAGAGAATGTCGCGCGAATGATGAAGGATTACGATTTCTTGGCAGTTCCGGTTCTGGATTTTCAAAGACATTTACTAGGGATTATTACTGTTGATGATATTTTAGATGTTATGGAAGAGGAAGCATCAGAAGATTATTCGAAATTAGCAGGTGTACCTGATGTTGAAGGAAATGATTATTCAGCTTTTTCAGCGGCCAGAAAACGATTGCCATGGCTAATCATTCTTTTATTCCTTGGAATGTTTACAGCCAGCCTAATTGGCCGGTTTGAAGAAACCTTAAATAAAGTATCTATTCTAGCTGTTTTTATTCCCCTTATTGCCGGTATGGCTGGAAACACAGGTACACAGGCCTTAGCTGTAGCTGTTCGTGGTATTGCTCTTGGTGAAAGTGATCATAAAAGTAAAATCCAAATGCTAAAAAAGGAAATTGGTACAGGGCTAATTATTGGATTAGTTTGTGGGATTTTGGTTATGATTGTTGTAGATGTATGGAAGCATAGCTTAGTTTTAGGAATTCTTGTTGGTGTCTCCATTTTTACAACATTAACGATTTCGACTATGGCAGGAGCATTAATCCCACTCGTTATGCATAAATTTAAAATCGACCCAGCGGTAGCTTCTGGTCCTTTTATTACAACGTTGAATGATATTATTAGTATCCTGGTTTACTTTGGATTAGCCACGCTTCTTATGAATTACCTTATCTAATTTAGGAGGTGCATATTATCGAAGCACATGCATCAGTGTCATCATTAGTAATTGTCATATTAGCGGCATTTCTAACACCGATTTTGTTACATCGTTTAAAATTAAACATTATTCCAGTTGTAGTAGCTGAAATTATTGTTGGTCTGATTATTGGGGAAAGTGGATTCCAACTTGTCCATCCAGATATGTGGCTTCAAACTCTTTCATTATTAGGATTCATCTTCTTAATGTTTCTAAGTGGTGTTGAAATTGATTTTTCAGCATTTGCCCGTGGGAAAAAGAAAGGAAAAAACGAGCCTAATTCATTTATAGTTGGTTCTGTCTATTTTATCGGTATCTTTATTTTATCATACATTTTGGCCCTTCTATTTGTTTGGGCCGGCTTTATCGATAATGCATTTTTAATGACTTTAATCATTTCGACAATTTCATTAGGTGTTGTCGTTCCAACCTTAAAAGAAGCCCAAATTATGAAAACACATATTGGTCAAACCATTCTTTTAGTTGCCGTTATTGCTGACCTTGTAACAATGGTATTATTGGCTGTATTTGTTTCTATAAATAGTGATGGGCAAGGGAATACGTGGTTCTTACTTATTTTGTTTGGAGCTGGTGTCCTTCTTTATTTCCTTGGAAAGTACTTCCGCAATCTATCGTTCCTTGAAACAATGACAAAGGGAACGATCCAAATTGATACAAGAGCTGTTTTTACGTTAATTATTTTATTAGTGGCCGTATCTGAATCAATTGGGGCGGAAAACATTTTAGGGGCGTTTCTTGCAGGTGTATTAGTGTCTCTATTATCGCCAAATCCAGAAATGGTCCATAAATTAGATTCGTTTGGCTATGGTTTTTTAATTCCAATCTTTTTTGTCATGATCGGGGTGGAATTAGATATTTGGGCATTATTTAGTGACCCAAAGACTTTATTATTAATTCCGCTTTTATTAATTGGTTTGTTCATTTCTAAGATTTTGCCGGCTCTTTTGCTGCGGAGATGGTTTGACTGGAAGACCATTTTTTCATCAGCGTTTTT
>JAENZK010000081.1 GCA_016841285.1 Guptibacillus hwajinpoensis
AATGAAAATAGGAACAAAAACCAAAACAGATATTAATATCGCTTATTTGAAAGGTACTGTAAAAGAAGATGTATTGAAAGAGGTAAAAAGCAGGCTGCAAAAGATAAAAATTGATTCTATTTTGGAAAGTGGCTACATCGAAGAATTAATTGAGGACTCACCGCTTTCACCCTTTCCAACTATTCAATCCACAGAACGACCAGATAAGGTAGCAGCTTCTATACTTGAAGGCAGGGTCGCTATTTTTGTTGATAATTCACCTTTTGTGTTGATTGTTCCAGCTTACTTTTGGCAATTCTTGCAAGCAAGTGATGATTATTATAACAGATACTATACCGCTACTTTTTATAGAATCATTCGCTATATTGCTTTTATTATAAGCTTAACCTTGCCCTCAATTTATGTGATGTTGGCAAGCTTTCATCAAGAGATGATCCCTACTTCGCTGGCGCTAACGATTGCTTCCGGACGTGAGATCGTACCTTATCCTGTATTGCTAGAGGCCATTATTATGGAAACGGCTTTTGAACTTATGCGGGAAGCTGGTTTACGAATGCCTAAGCCAGTTGGGCAAGCTGTCAGCATTGTTGGATCGTTAATTATCGGACAGGCTGCTGTTCAAGCAGGACTAGTTTCTCCCTTCATGGTCATTGTTGTAGCGTTGACGGGCATTGCTTCTTTTGCCATTCCAAACTATGCAGCATCCTTTTCCGTTCGACTCATCCGCTTTCCACTGCTCATTGCTTCAGGAACGATGGGGTTGTTAGGGTTCGCTGCTTGCTTTTCCCTACTGGCCATCCATGCAATATCTATTCGTTCCTTTGGGGAACCTTATTTAGCACCAGCCGCGCCCTTTAAACCATCAGATCAAAAAGATGCAATTGTCCGTTTTCCTTGGTGGAAAATGGTAAGTCAGCCTGAACTTGCTGAAGGGTAGGAAGACCGGGTGAAAGAGGAACAAATACCGCAGCCGCCTGAAATTCAACCAGGTAAAAAGAATGAAAAACTTGATGGGAATGATTCAGGTGCAGAACAATTAGAATCTGAAAATGAAAAATATAAGAATCGCTATAGAAAACCCAAAAAACTGAAAGGAGAGAAAAATGAATGACAAAGCAGGTCATTTTATCATTTGTTATTCTGATCATTTTCCTTTCAGGCTGCACTGGAAAAAAAGAAATTAATGATTTGGCACTGGTTATGGCCGTAGGCATTGATAAAATTGAGGACCCTGTAGAGGGGAATTCTAAAGATAAAGGATATGAAGTTACAGTAGAAGTTGCCCGTCCGGCTGATGCAAGAGGACAAACAGGAGCACCATCTGGAAACACTGGAGATCCAATTTGGTCTGCATCGTCTCAAGGTGAAACATTATTTGAGGCCATTCGGCACATGGCTTCATTTGCAACTAGAAGAGTATTTTGGGCACATAATTACATTATCGTTATTAATGAAGATGTAGCAAGAGATGGGATAAAGGATATCATTGACTTTTTTACAAGAAATCCTGAACTCCGTATGAGGACCTGGATAGCTATAACCCCGAATAAAGCTAAAGATATTATTTCGACAATGACCGGACTTGAGGTTATTCCTGGGGAAGCCCTTGATAAGCTTTATCGGTATTCAGATATTTCAGGAGCTGCACCGAGGACGGAATTACTTGATGTCCAATCGGCTTACTTAAGTGAAACAACTCAGCCGATTATTGCAAGAGTTCGTCTGATAGGAAGAGGGGTTTCGAATAAAAAAGAAGGCCAAGCAGGAGCCATTAAGCAAGTTGAGTTAGAAGGGGCAGGTGTATTTAAGGGAGATAAACTTGTTGGTATTTTGGATAGGGATGATTCGACTGCTGCTGTATTATTTATTGAAAGGGTAAAATCACAAATAGTTGTACTATCCTGTCCGAAGAATCCAGAGGAAGTACTAACAGCTGAAATAGTTCACGATAGATTCAATGTAACTCCATCCTATAAAAATGGGAAACCTGCTTTCACGGTTGATTTTAAGGCATTTGTGAATATTGTCGAAGCAGGTTGTCCTTTTACAATCGAAGATGAAGATGATGTAAGTACGATAGAAAAAGAAATAGAGGTAACAGTGAAGGGGAATATCGAAAAATTACTAACAAAAGCTCAAAAAGAGTTTAAATCGGATTTTCTGGAATTGGGCCAAAGGTTTAATAATAGGTTTCCAAGTGAATGGAAAACCATTAAAAAGTCATGGGATTCTACCTTTTCAGATGCGGAATTTACAGTAAATGTGGATGCAAAAGTAAAAGGTGGAGTTTTATTATATAATCCAACCCGTTCCGGAAAGCGATGAGGGATGAGCGATGAGAGTTCAAATTACAAATGGAATGTTAATGGGATTAATCATTAACATGGTTTATGCAAAGGCGATTGGTCTTACACAAGGAAGTATGGCACGCGAAGTTGGAAGGGATATTTGGCTTTCAACTATTATTGCCAATATACTCGCTGCAGTGTTTATAGTTTTTATTGTAATGGTTATACAACGGATGCCAAAGGAAGATCTAATCGAACAAGGTAAAAAGATGATCGGAGCTTGGTTTGGAAAGTTGTTAGCGATTCTCTTTTTTATATATTTTCTAAGTTCGATGGGACCGATTATGGCAACATTTGTTTACCATTTAAAAGACTACTTTTTGCCTGATGCCCATACAATGATATTTGTTATTGTTGCGATGGTGGTCGGTTGTTATGCAATATATTTTGGCATAGAAGTCATTGCAAGAATGGCGCTAGTCGGTGTTTTTTCAATCTTATGCTTAAATATTTTATTATTACTCGGAGCGTTATCGAAATTTGATATACGTGAGCTTTTACCAATTTTCGAATCAGGAGTGGTAAATACAGCGTGGGCTGGACGTCATTTATTTGCTGACTGGACAATGGTGTTTATGATGATAGCACTGATTTTGCCCAATGTTAAACAAATCAAAGTATGGAAACGGTCAAATTTGGCTGGGGTTTTATATGGAGCAGGATTTATTTTAATGTGGCCAATTGTTGAAACGGGTGTTCTATCTGCCCATGTGGCGGGTGAATATATTGTTTCATGCATGCAGATGGCTAGAAGTGCACAAATTGGACTTTACATTCACCGATATGAAATGATTATGATTGCGTTTTTCGCTATATCACTTTTGACACAAAGCATGATGAGTCTATATTGTGCTTCGATTTCTCTACAAAAAGTATTTGGACTTAAAAGCTATCGACCGTTAATTATCCCAGTCGGACTTTTGTTTGGTGGATTCGGATATTGGATTGTTTTTGACCATGCACGGGCAATGCGTTTTATTGAAAATGAATGGATCGGCATTTCCTTATCGATTGCCATTTGTGTACCATTATTTATTTGGCTTGTTGGTTTTGCATTAAAGGATAAGCTTAAAAATGAACAATGATGATAGGCGGGTGTGTTTTTTGTTACACCCGCTTTTTTTCTTATAATCTCTTTCATTAAATCTCGGACTATCACATAAATTTACATAAAGGGTATGTAGAAGGGGAGATGAAGATGGCGAGAAATGAACATCAAGCTTTACATTATGCTATTGATGAAATTACTGAAATTGCGAAAGGCTTTGGTCTTGATTTTTATCCAATGCGTTATGAAATATGCCCTGCCGATATTATATATACATTTGGTTCTTATGGTATGCCAACACGATTTTCGCATTGGAGCTTTGGAAAACAATTTCATAAAATGAAAATTCATTATGACTTAGGGTTAAGTAAAATTTATGAACTCGTTATTAACTCCAACCCATGTTACGCATTTTTGTTAAATACAAACAGTTTAATTCAAAATAAATTAATTGTTGCCCACGTTTTAGCTCATTGTGATTTTTTCAAAAATAATGTTCGTTTTAGTAATACAAAGCGGGATATGGTTGAAAGTATGTCAGCTACAGCGGACCGCATCAATAAATATGAGCATGATTATGGAAAGCTGGAGGTTGAAAAATTTTTAGATGCGGTGCTTGCGATACAAGAGCATATTGATCCGTCGCTAATAAGGCCCCAGCTTTCATGGTCGATTGAGGATACAATGATTGATGAAGAAGAAGACGAACAGACCAATGCTACACCATATGATGATTTGTGGCGGATTGATGAGCGGAATGTAAGGAAAGATCGTTCAAAAAAGAAAAGAAAAAGATTTCCACCTCAGCCTGAAAAAGATATTCTCCTATTTATTCAAGAATACAGCCGTGAACTAGATGAATGGCAAAGAGATATTTTAACGATGATGCGAGAAGAAATGTTGTATTTCTGGCCACAGTTAGAAACAAAAATCATGAACGAAGGCTGGGCTTCGTATTGGCATGCACGCATCATTCGTGAATTGGAATTGACATCCGATGAAGCAATCGAGTTTGCAAAATTGAATGCAGGTGTTGTCCAGCCGTCACGGACATCAATTAATCCGTATTATCTTGGTTTAAAAATATTTGAAGACATTGAGGAGCGTTATAATAATCCGACAGATGAAATGAAAAAATTAGGTGTGGAACCCGGTTCAGGGCGTGAAAAATTATTTGAGGTTCGAGAAGTCGAATCAGATATTTCATTTATCCGTAACTATCTAACAAAAGACTTAGTTTACCGTGAGGATATGTATTTGTTCCAAAAACAAGGCAAAGACTATAAAATTGTCGATAAAGAATGGGAAAGTGTCCGTGATCAATTAGTAAATATGCGTGTGAATGGAGGTTTTCCGTATATTACCGTAAATGACGGTGATTATTTGAAAAATGGAGAATTGTATCTGAAGCATTGGTACGAAGGAATTGAACTTGATA
The DNA here is from genome assembly GCA_016841285.1 of Guptibacillus hwajinpoensis. GTDB lineage: Bacteria > Bacillota > Bacilli > Bacillales > Bacillaceae_J > Schinkia. The sequence goes on from JAENZK010000081.1 coordinate 4,835, forward strand.
TTAAATATCTAGAAAAGGTTATGCCGTACATTTATCAGCTATGGGGACGCCACGTCCATATGGAAACGATTGTTGAGGGTAAAGGTGCATTATTTACGTATGATGGGAAGGCAATGCACCGGAAGTATATATAGAGTTTTTTTGGGGAGCTGCTGATGTTCAGTAGCTCTTTTATTTGAAGGAGGTGAAAAAATGAGGGTCAAGCCGTTTTTAGTCATTGTCATCATGCTCTGTTTCTTAACAGGATGTGTAAAAGGAGTATTTCATGTAACAGTGAACAAAGATGGCAGCGGTGAATTAAATTATCGGTTAGCGATCGATTCCGATTTATTATCTACTTTTAATAACAAAAATAATCCCCTAGAGAGATTTAGAGAAATTGCTCAAAAGGATGGTTTCGTAGTTTCCAATTTTAAAGATAACGGTTATTACGGTATTGAAGCGAAAAAGCATGTTAAGGAAATATCCGAAGGGATTGGTGGAGAGTTAATTGCATACATATCATCCATTAATACTTCGAAGGATCATATAAATTTAAATGTTGATAAAGGCTTGTTTTTTAACGTTTATACTATTAAAACAAATATTGATTTAACTAACTTTAAGAAAAAAGATATTCCTTTTTTTCAGCTGTTTTTAGATAAGATGGATTTGCGGATATTGTTGACGCTTCCCTTTGATGTCGAGGGGCATAATGCTAGTAGGGTTGAGGAGCAAACTGATGATTTCAAAACCTTTGAGTGGGATATCTTGCCTGGGCAAAACAATGAAATTTACTTGGAAGCGAAAGTGGTAAATGTCTGGAATATTGTTTTATTGGTAGCTCTTGTTGCTGCTGCATTAGTTTTCATTGTTGCAGTGTTTATACGGAGAAAAGGTGCTAATATTAAAGAAGAATAAATAGGTTAATGGAAAACAGGCTTCAATTTTAGGATTGAAGCCTGAAAGCTGTTTTCAGGACTCGCTCCGGTCACTAAACGTGAATTTAGAACCTGAGGAAGGAAGAAAAGCCAGAGTTCGGTCACTAAAAATAGTTTTAGTGACCGAGTCAATTAAAAAAGCTGGATCTTGGTCACTAAAGACTGTTGAGAGTACGCTGTCCCCACCGCGGTATTCCTATTTTCTCGGTATTTCACAACCGTTTTCGTCGCAGGACAAGCCTTCATCCACACCCATATCAGTATCCAGTTCATACGGTCCATCCTGAGAATAGACCTGTTGAAGGGCTTGCACGAATACATCTGTCGGTTGGGCGCCTGTCAATGAATATTTTCTATTAATAAGGAAAAACGGAACGCTTCGAACCCCAATTGATGCTGCCTCTTGTTGATCGGCTCGGACTTCATCACTCATATCACCACTGGTGAGCATTGTGGCAACTTCATCACGATTTAGTCCTACTTCCACAGCTAACTCGGTTAAAGTAGCATGATCTCCAATATGTTTTGATTCGGTAAAATAAGCACGTAAGATTCGTTCAGTCATTTCCTGCATTAATCCATGCGACTTGGCGAGCATTGTGAGTCGATGCGCATCAAAGGTATTAGTTAATATCATGGTATCAAATTGGTAGTTCAAACCAACCTCAGACGCCATTTGTTCGATATTTCGGCAATTAGATTTCGCTTGTTCCAAGCTCATTCCATACTTTTCAGCCAGTTTTTCGTACATGTTCTTGCCAACATCACGTTCCATTGTTGGGTCTAATTCAAAACAACGGTATACTACCTTAACGGGGTGGTCGATCTTCTGAATAGCGTCCTCCAGACGCTTTTTACCTATGTAGCAAAATGGTCAAGCAAAATCGGTCCACATTTCTATTAACATGATAAAAACCTCCTTTTCTTTTATCTAGTATAGCTATTTTGACGTAAAACAGTCTATTTTTCAGCTCAGTTTTCAATACACTCATTGCAATGCGATAAATTGGTAAATCAACCCATTGTAAAATATAATTAAAATCATAAATTTCCAAATGAAAGTTGTGATTAATTATGTGTTTAATTTTATTTGCCTATAACGTGCATCCGACCTATAAACTGATCGTTGCAGCTAATCGTGATGAATTTTATGGAAGAGAAACGGCACCTGTTCACGTTTGGGAGGATCATCCTGAAATAATAGCAGGTCGAGATTTAGAAAAAATGGGAACGTGGATGGGAGTAACCAAAAACGGTCGATTTGCAGCTGTTACTAACTATCGTAATCCTAAGGAAATTACCGACGGAAAACTTTCACGTGGGGAGCTTGTTTCAAACTACTTAAAAAGTAGTGAGACGCCAGAAGATTACTTGAAAATGATGGAGAGAAACGCTGGACTATATCCTGGATTTAATCTGTTAGTTGGAGGTCCTAATGAGCTTTACTACTTTTCTAACATTGCAAAAAAATGTACAAAAATAGAGCGGGGCATACATGGTGTCAGTAATCATCTACTTAATACAGCATGGCCTAAGGTGATGCAAGGAAAAGAAAACATGGCCCATATTTTGACTCAAAAAGATGATGCGTTGATTGAATCACTTTTTAAAATACTTCAAAATAATGATGTCGCTCCAGATGAAAGCCTCCCTAACACAGGTGTAACTCTAGAATTGGAGCGATTGCTGTCATCGATTTTTATTAAAAGTGAAGGTTATGGTACAAGAAGTTCTACAGTATTATTAATGTCGGATAATGAAATCATTTTTAATGAACGAGTATATTCCGGAGCAGCCGTAAAAGACCAGCAATTTACCATAAATATAACTGATTAAGCCGGCTCTACATGAACATGTACATTAAAAACATCATGTTTTTCCATTAAAATATTTTCAACTGCGGTCGAAATATCATGGGCCTTTTTTAGTGGCAGATTCGAGTCTACAAGAATGACAATATCAACAACGGTATTGTTCCCGTAGTTTCTTGCTCGAATCTCTTTTATATCTTTAACGCCCATTACATTTATAATCGTGTCCTTGTATTCTTCAATCAGATTTTCGTCAAAGCCATCTGTTAGACTGTGAGATGCCGTACAAAAAATATCCCAAGCCGTTTTGCAAATAAGGTAACCAACAACGATAGCCGCAACCGGATCCAACCAAGGAAGATTAAATTGAGAGCCGATAATACCAACAGCTGCACCAATACTCACCCATGCATCCGATAAATTGTCCTTTGCGGCAGCCATAACCGCTTGGCTCTTAATTCTCTGAGCCAACCTTCTATTGTATAAATAAACGATAAACATTACGGCCGCGCAGAAAATACCGGTCCAAGCGGAGATTAAATCAGGAGATTCTTCCTTACCCATAAAAACGGAAGAAATTGCAGCAAAAAATACTTGAATACCAACAGCCATCATAATGAATGACGCAACCATAGAGGCAACAGTCTCAGATTTCCAATGTCCATAAAGATGGTTGTGATCAGCAGGTTTTTGAGATATTTTTAATCCGATTAAAACAGCAATAGAGGAAATGATATCAGTACTATTATTAAATCCGTCTGCCTTTAAGGCTTCAGAGTCTGTCATAAATCCTACTGACAATTTTAATGCAGCTAAAATAATATAAGCAAAAATACTAATATACGCGCCGCGTTCTCCTAATTTCAAGTCATCATATCTTTGTTGTCTTAGCTGCTCCATAATGATTCCTCCAGTAAAGCTCTTATTATAAATAGTACCCTTTTTAATGATATGGTTCCATACAAATTTAAGAAATTAGACAAATTTTGAAGAAGGAACAATAGACAAACAATATAGATAGGTGTAATATTGTTTTTGAAAATTAATAATGTTTTGATTAGGCGCAATTTAGTTGCTTAATAGGGAAGTTCGGTGAAAATCCGACACGGTCCCGCCACTGTAAATGCTTAGAATCTCACATTCTAGTAAAGCCACTGTTAAAAATGGGAAGGCTGTGAGATTGGAATAAGGCATTAGTCAGGAGACCTACCTAGTCAAGAACACCCAATACCCCTACGAGGAATAGGGAGGTGTAGTGAGCAAATAAAACATGTATATTTTTGGTGTTTTAATTCTGTAAACGACAACCACCTCCCTAATTAGGGTACGGTGGTTTTTTTGTTGGTCAAATAAAGGAATACGATTAGGATCGCTTTTGGGGTATAAGAGATAGGAGGAGAAGAAGTGAGTAAGTTTTTAAGAATGACAGTTTTAACAGTTGTGTTGTTGGCGCAGTTGTTGGCTGGGGTGAATGTTGAGGTTTCGGCTGAAACGGTTCCAGAAGAAGCCGTTAATATAACAGCCTTATCGTTATTAGATGCTGCAGAAACAGTTGAGACAGAGTCAACTACCTGGGGTCCAATGATTATTTCAATCAATGGGATTACAGCTACAGCTCCATATTATTGGGCGTTTTATGCGAATGAAGAAGAGGCATCAGAAGGAGCTGGATCTTATAAACCAGAAGTTGGTGATACCCTATCTTTTAGATATAAATCATGGGAAGATAACACATATACGACTGAAGATACAATAAAAATAGTGGGATTGACATCTGATTCAACCGCCTTATCAATGCTAAAGGAAGTAGAATTAGTAGAGACAGAGGATTCAGATTGGGGTCCAATGATTACATCAATTAATGGTCTTGCTGCTGCAGGTACCTATTATTGGGCCTTTTATGTTAATGGTGAGGAAGCCTCAGTAGGAGCAGGAGCTTATAAACCAAAAGTGGGTGAGGCTCTAACCTTCATATATAAGTCATGGGCAGATGAGTCGGATGAAATACCACCTGGTGGTAAATATACAATCGCAGGGATACCAATAAGCAATAATCCGCCAGATGAGGGGACTACGCCTGAAATACCCGGAGAACAATCCCCTGAAGGAACTCCTGTAGAGCAAGTAGTCCAATGGATTCAAAACAATAATGAGACTCCAACTTTTGAGGGAGCATTAGCTTTAAGACAAATAAGAAAAGCTATTCCTAAATCTTATATTGATAGTATTGAAAAGAGTGTTGGTGCAAATAGCGGTATTTTTACTAAGGTCACGGACCTTGAAAAATCTGTCATCGGCTTAATTATTGCTGACAAAGACCCATCAAATTTTAATGGAATTAATTTAATAGAAAAAATTTATAATCATGATAACCTTACTGGTCAAGGGTTAAATGGTGTCATTTATGGATTACTTGTTATAGATAGCAAGGACTTTAATGTTCCGAATACAGCAATATGGACTAGAGAAAAAATGATTCACCACATCCTTGACAGTCAGTTAAGTAATGGGGGCTGGTCTTTAGACAACTCAACTGCAGATGTGGATATAACTTCAATGGCCTTAACCAGTTTGGCTAAATACCAAGATCAACCGAAGGTAAAAACAGCTATTGACAAAGCAATGACCTGGTTAAAAAGCATGCAGCAGCCAAGTGGGGGATTCTTATCTATTAAGGGACAGGAAAATAGTCAGAGTACTGCACAGGTCATCATTGCCATAGCCATTCTAGGAATTAACCCTGATGGAGAAGAATTTAATAAAGAAAATGCTAATGTTCACAATGCTTTACTTTCGTTTCAAAATAATAATGATGGCGGTTTTTCAAATCTCAAAGACGGAGATTCTGAGTTAGTTTCTTCTGGACAAGGATTGCTTGGCCTAATTTCTTATGAAAGATTTGCAGAAGGAAAAGGTTCGGTTTATGATCTGTCAAATTTACCACCATTAATTATAGTTGAAACTGGTGGAAATCAGGGTGGGTCATCTCCTGCTATACCAGTTGAAATAAAAAAACAGACAATTACGATTTCTGTTAGAACTCACGAATCAACCATTTTATCTTCAAAAACAATAGATGTAAATGAAGGGACAACTGCTTTAAGTGTTCTTGTGGATGAACTAGGAGGCAGAGTTGAAACTAGCGGGTCCGTCTCTTCAGGATATGTAGTTGCGATTGATGGCTTAGCAGAATTCAACTACGGGCCAACGAGTGGTTGGAAATACTCAGTCAATGGTTATTTTCCTAGCATTGGTGCAGGTTCGTATGAACTTAGCAATGGAGACCAACTTGAATGGGTTTATGTAACAGAAGATAAGGATGCAGCGGATGAAAAAACGGCAATGGGCATAAAAACAGAAAATGAAAAACCAGAAGCTATTAGCGTAGCAGTCTTAGATTCTTTTGAAAAATTAAAATCAGATTCACAAAAACAAAATTTCGTCCTAAATAAAGAACAAAAAATGCCATTAGCGGAGGCACAAAAATTAAAAGAAGCACTAGATTCAAATACTGTAAAAGTTGAAAAAACTGTTGTACCAACTGAGGAAACAGTTATTGCTAGTCCAAATGTTGACGAAGCTAAAATCATCATTCCAAAACAAGCACTAACCGAACAAAAAACGATCAAAATTGAAGAGCTTGCTCCTCTTACTACAAATGCAGAAGGAAATCTAAAATCTTCTATTTATCAATTCTTGCCAAAGGGAACGGAATTCGAAAAGCCGGTCTATATCTCTATTAATATACCGATCGAAGATAAGGATTTAGACAATCTCGTTATGGCATGGTTTGACGAAGAGAAAAATCAATGGATTCCAATTCCAACCGTGATAGATGCGAAGACTGGAATGATTACTGGTCAAGTAGACCATTTTACGAAATTTGCGGTCATTAGTAACAATGAAGAAAATAAACTAAACATTACAGGAAAAATGGAAAAACTAGTTCAACACCTTCAAAATGATGAAACCCAGTCCGAATGGGAAGATTTCGGTTTAGCCCGTCTTGGCAAAACAGACAACGAAGCAGTAATGGCTGAAATATGCAAGAAATTAAAAGAAGCAAACGGATATTTCCGTAAAATCACCGATTACGAACGCTATGTAATGACGATTAAAGCACTTGGCGGTGAACCAACCAATATTGGCGGTTATGATTTAATCGAAAAAATCTATAACAATGAACGGATGACAATGCAAGGAACGAACGGCTTAATTTTTGCGCTTATTGCCTTAGATAGCGGAAATTATCAAGTTCCAAGCAACGCTAAGTGGAACCGTGAAAAAATCTTGGCTGAAATTTTGGCGAATCAAAATAAAGATGGTGGATTTACATTAGTAAATGGTGATGCTTCTGATGTTGATATTACAGCGATGGCAATCAGCAGCCTAGAAAATTACAACAATAAGCCGGAAGTAAAAACTGCCATCGACAAGGCTGTTAACTGGTTAAGCAGTGTTCAACAGGCAAGTGGTGGATTTATTGTAGATGGAAGCGAAAATAGCGAAAGTGCATCACAGGTCATTATTGCCTTAGCTTCTGCAGGTATTGATCCAGAAGGGCCATTATTTACAAAAGCTAAGGGTAATGCAGTCACAAATCTACTTTCATATCAAACAAAAAATGGCGGCTTCTCAAATCTGAAAAATGAAAAATCAAATCAAATTGCTTCAGAGCAGGCATTGTTAGCTTTATTGGCATTGGATCATTATAATAAAAAACTACCGTCGATTTATCAATTTGCAGATTTAAAGGTTGAGAAAGAAGCTTCACCTAATATTCCGGATTTTGCCGATGTTACTCAAATTTCGGATTACGCTCTTCAATCTATTTACAAGGCCTTTGATAAAGGAATTATGTATGGGGTAGAGAAGAAACCGCTTCGTTTTGCACCAAAACAAAATTTAACAAGAGCTCAATTTACAGCGATTTTAGTCAATTTAATGGAAGGTAAGGTTTCTGAACAAAGTAAAGCTGTATTTAATGATGTGAAACCTGGACAGTGGTATTACAACGTTGTAATGAAGGCTCATGACCTTGGGATCGTTAGAGGTACTTCAAATACGATATTTAGTCCTAACGAACCAATTACTAGAGAGCAAGTTGCGATTATTCTTGCTAGAGCTTTTGATTTAATGGCTAACGAGAATCAACCGAAAACGGCAATTTATGCCGATATCGAAACCTTAAGTCCATACAATCAAGCTGCAATTCAAGCCTTGTATGACCATAATTTAATGAAAGGTTATGAGGGTGGTGAATTTAAACCGAAAAATTATGTAACACGGGAAATGGGTGCAGTTATTGCAGTCCGCTTAAGTGAAAAATCTAATTGATTGCATAATAAAGCAATCATAAAATAGGCAATGGAGAACGATATTTTTCGTTCTCCTTTAGCTATTCTTGGAAGGAGCTGTTTAGATGAAAAAAAATATGAGTTTACTAGTTATCTTGTTCTGCATTGCGGTCTTTCTTGTTGGATGTGGAGCAAATAATGCCGGACAGTCTAGTAGCAGCAAACAAAATGTCCAGCAGGAACAACCAAAGGAAGAACTTCCACAAAAAGAAGTTGAAATAGATAATAATAAAAATTCAACAGCTGAAACAACGGATAATACGCAAACAAAAGAAATAAAAGAAACGGTAACGGTTTCTACGAATGAAGCAACAAGCAAGAAAGAACCGCAAAAACAAACAGAAACCAAAGAAGATGCTGTAACTAAGCCTAAACAACAAAGCGAACCGGTTGTTACTAAACAAACACAAGAAAAACCAAAACCAGCAACGAATAATTCAAGCAATGTGGCGGCCCCGAATCAAAAGGTTGAAGGAGAAACAAAGCCTAATACATCTGTGAATGAGGTATCCATTACAATTAGAGGAGCTGCTGAAACAGGGGTTATTTTGAAAACTACAACTGTTTTAATAGAAGAGGGAGATACGGTCCTGGATGTCTTGAAAAAAGTGACAAAACAAAACCGAATCCAAATGGAGTATCGGGGTAGCGGTGCGACAGCCTACATCGAAGGAATTCAAAATCTATATGAATTTGATAAAGGACCCAAAAGTGGATGGATGTTCAGTGTTAATGGCACTTTTATGAAAAAAGGAGCAGGTACCACTGAAGTAAAGCCTGGGGATAAAATAGAATGGGCCTATACGCTGGATCTTGGAAGAGATTTAGGGGCAACTGTGGATGAATAATTCCTTTGGCTTTAAAAGTCTGCATCCGGCTGTTTGCTTTCTATATTATATTGGATTAATTATAATTAACACGGTGTTTATTCATCCGTATTTTTTACTTATGGCCTTGTTATCTGCTATCCTATTAAATTTCTTTCATAATCAAGGAAAAGAAATTCGCAAAAGTGCGAAGTTTTATATCTTTATTAGTGTAGTAATCTTGATCATAAATCCATTGTTTTCACACCGGGGAGCAACTATTTTATTTTATTTATCTGACCAGCCTATCACTTTGGAAAGCATTATGTTCGGCTTCCTAATGATGTTATCAATCGTAACTATTTTAATATCTTTTTTGTCATTTAATTTTATTATCTCAGAGGATAAATTTATTTATTTATTTTCATCCTTTGCACCGAAAACAGCCCTTTTAATTATGATGTCTTTTCGCTTTGTACCACTATTAAAACGAAGATTAAAAGAAATCACAAATGTTCAAAAAACAAGAGGTATAAGTTTGAAGTCTGGGACAATTAAACAAAGAGCCAAAGCAGGAATAAGCATCTTGTTTATATTGATGACATGGTCATTGGAGGAGGCATTGCAAACTGCAGATTCGATGAAAGCCCGAGGGTACGGTCTAGGTAAGAGAAGTTCATATTATGTATATCGTTTTTATAAACAGGATGTATTTTTTCTAATTTGGTTCAGTCTACTTTTAGTTTCCATCGTATTACAAGGAGTATTAGGTTTTGGTAAGCTTGAAATCTATCCGCAGCTTGAAGTACTAAGCCTTTCAAATGGAGATAATTATTTATTCATTTTAGTTCTTTTATTTTTATTCACACCTCATTTAATTGAAGGGAGAGAGTACTTGAAATGGCACTTATCGAAATAAAAAACTTTTCCTTTACATATGCGGGTGAGGATATGAAATTATTAAAAGACATATCCCTCAAAGTTGAAGAGGGTGAGATAGTATTACTTTGTGGTCCTACTGGTTGTGGCAAGACTACACTTCTTAGACAACTAAAAAAAGAAATTGCCCCAATTGGAACGAGAACTGGAAGTATTTATTTTGATAGAACAGAAATCGAATACATACCATCTAATATATCCGCGAAAGAAATTGGGATTGTTTTTCAGGATCCTGAAAATCAAATTGTTACCAGTACAGTTTGGCATGAGCTTGCCTTTTCGCTCGAAAATTTCAACTATTCAACCTTTGAAATTCGAAAAAAAGTAGCCGAAATGGCTACATTTTTCGGCATCGAGGATTGGTTGAATTTTTCCGTTCACGAGCTTTCGGGTGGACAAAAGCAGCTTGTAAATTTAGCTTCTATCTTGCTTTTACAACCTCGTTTATTACTGCTGGATGAACCAACGGCCCAGCTTGATCCGATTGCTGCAAGGGAATTTTTACAAATGATACATCGCGTTAATCAGGAGTTAAATACTACGATTGTTATTATTGAACATCGATTGGAGGAGGTATTTCCGATCGTTGACCGTGTCGTTATCCTAGAGGACGGAAAAATAAAGCAAAACGACACAACGCAGCACGTTATTAAGCAAATTGATAAGAGTGACACTTATTTTCAATATTTGCCGGAAATTACGAAGCTATATCTATTAAGCAATGAAAATAATCCGGTGCAAGACCATATTCCGATTACTGTTAGAGAGGGTAGAAACTGGCTTTCAAAGCAAAAAGTTAATCGTTGTTCAAAAGA
>JAENZK010000082.1 GCA_016841285.1 Guptibacillus hwajinpoensis
ACACGTAATTTGCCCATAATGGCAAATTACGATGTCTTTTCTTATACTATAATCCATAAAATTTTATAATTTCTTATAGTAAAAAAAACAGTATCCCTTATAGGAATACTGGCAACTGTTCAGGAAGTTCAAAGTAGCCTCTATAAGGACTATCCTGTTTAAATAAGTCTTCCCAATATTTAATTGGTTCAATAATGTGTAGTTTTACAATATCCTCTACCAGACTACAATCTTTCGTTTCAAGTATTTCCACTATTTGTTTATGCTGGGCGAGCGCATCATCGAAGCTATGATGCATTTCAGAAAGTAACCTCATTCTATTATAATGGGTGCTTATTATCGTAATAGCCTTCCAAACATGCTCTTTTTGATTCCCTTTGAAAATAATATAGTGGAATTCTTTATCAAGTTTATGGAATTCGCGTTCCATTCCCTTTTGGCCGATCAATTCTTCCTGTAGCACAACGTTTTTCTTTAAATCAAACAAAAAAGCATTGGGAAATGAATCACAAGCCAGCTTCAACACTTCTTTTTCCAACGTATATCGCATAAAAGATGCTTCCTTAATAAGCTGCGGTTTAATTTTAGATATATAAGTTCCGACTTGAGGTATTACTTCTACTAAATGTTCTTCCCTTAATTTAGACAAAACTTCTCTAATTGGCGTACGGGAAATATTTAATGCCTCTGCAAATTCTACTTCACTAATGGCCTGACCTGGTTCTAATTTCAAAGTCATAATAGAATCTTTTATTATTCTATAAGCATATTCTTTATTGTTTTCACCAGGAAGCTTTGGCGATATTGTCACCATATATGGTACACTCCCTATTATTTTCCGTTCTATTGAAAAACGAGTAAAATCTAACCCCATAATAGCATTATGAACTACATTCGGACAATACTTTATCAGAAAAAGAAGATAGTTAACAGATGATTAACTATCCTCTTTGTTAATTATGCTGTTTTCCCAGTCTCTTGTCTCTTCTCTGCTAAATCAACTGCAAGCTGTTCTGTACGTTTTTTGTTTAATGGATAAAGGAATGTAATGATGATAAATACACTCAAAAATACAATTGCAGGTACTAGTGTACCAACCATATGGATTCCGTTAAGCGTTTCAGTTGTTTGTACATCAAGTTGAGAGTTATATCCAACAGCTGCAATGGCTGCGGCACCAACTCCACCTGCAACAGCTTGTCCAATTTTACGAGCCATAGAATAGATTGCATAAATGGTGCCATCTTCACGTAAACCGGTGATATATTCATGGTAATCAATTACATCTGTAACGAATGCCCAGATCACAAGATTGAATGTACCATAACCAAGCATTGCAATAGCTAGGAAAACAGTAAATTGTGTTACGCTCAAGTTCGGTAATAGATATAAAGCTACATATACAAGTCCTGCAACTAATACACTTACAGATACCACTTCTTTTTTACCGAATTTTTTCACTAATTTTTGAATGAATGGTGCCATTAAAAAGACAGCTCCAGATTGGATTAGACCAACAATACTTAAGGATTTAGCAGTTCCAAAGAAATCTTTAAACAAGTAAACGTTAACTGCACCAATCAACATTAGATTCACCATGAAGATTAATGAAGCAGCAAGGAACCAAATTAATGGTTTGTTTTTAACAATACCTTTGATTGTTGCGCCTTTTTGAGCTTTTGGTTTATCTTTTTCATCTACAACAATACGTTCAGTAGTCAGTCTATAACAAGCAATGTAACTAGCAATCGCTAAGAGTCCAAATATAAGGGCTGCCATGAAAAAGCGGCTTGGTACAGCTTTATTGTCGACAAATAGAATGATAGGTCCTACAACATTAATCACTAATCCTGCTAATTGTGATCCAACTGTTCTCCAAGAAGAAAGAGCGGTACGCTCTACCGGATCAGCTGTCATAACAGATGCCATCGAACCATAAGGGATGTTAACAGTACTATATAATGTTCCCCAAACTATATATGTTACGTAGGCATAAGCTAAATAAAATCCATGAGACATGCCGGGAATATAAGCAAACATTAAAACACCAACTACAACAAGTGGAAACGACATTCTCAAAATCCACGGTCTGAATTTACCATTTTTACCGGTCTTTCTAGTATCAATAAAACGACCCCATGCCATATCAGCAAATGCATCCCATAAACGAGCTACCACAAACAGTAAGCCGACTGCTTTAGGATCAAGATGAAGTACGTCAGTGTAAAATACCATTAGAAATGCTAATACAAGCATAAAGAAGAAATCGTTACCAAAATCACCAAACAAATAACCAACCTTATCTTTCATACCAAAAGGACGTCTGCTGTTCATCATTTTCACCCCAAATAATAAAATAGTTAAAAATATTAAAGCGATTACATTATGCGCATAAATTTGCTAAACAAAGAAAGCAAGGCAGCTATTCTTTAACTTATGATTAATCCTATCTACCCTTTTTCAAGCCCCTTAGTTAAAATACCCATCAAGACCGGATTTTATAAAAGTAGTAGGATGTAAGAACTGTTACCTTTTTTCTTGGTATACTTGTATACTAGCATGCAATTAACAGGTTTTCAACTAGAAAATGTAACCGTTAACAAATTAGACACTTTTTCTGTTAAATTCAATTCAAATTTTAATTTCCACTTGATTTTCAAAAAATAAAAAAGACCCCCAACCAAATTGGTTGAGAGCTATTAATTAAATGTGAGTATCAATAAAGCCGCAGAATGCATCGACAGGACTATCACCTTTAAATTCGGACTGTCCCATCAGTTTTTCAACAAGTACCTCAAGCGTTTGTTTTCTGCTATCATAGGCATTAATGTACGTTTTTACTTGCGGTACGTCGGCAAGATGGTATGGGTATTGAACAGATATAAAAATAGTCGGTACTTCATGGATATAAAATGGAATATCTGGTGTACCTTTACTTGCCGGCCATACGATTCTTTGTACCGTTCCTGGATTAACATTTGCAATATTGATGACCAAATCATACTGGTCAGTTAACTCTGTTATCGGCCGCTTTTGTGCATACACGTTGGCAATAGCTGCTCCTCTTTCTTCTTCCGGGAGTTTCATAATTTTCTCTTCCGTTGATTCCCAAACGGTTACTTCGAAGCCTTTTGCTTCCAACAATTCTTTCATACTGTCTACAGCTTTTTCACGACTGCCAATTAATGCTCCGAATCCCCCTTGGACGCCCTTAACATCAACCAATAAGATGCGTTTGTATTTTTCAGCAGTTATCGGCCAAATATCTTGTTTGTCCTTTACCAATGTAATAGCTTTGTCCGCAACTTCTTTGAATAATGCCTTGTTTTCTGGTAGGCCGATTTTGGCCAATGCTTCTTCCTTCGGTGGCAGAATTTCCGCCTTATCCTTTTTATGAAGACCAAGCATCGCTTTCAAGCCTAAAATACGTTCTAAAGCTTCTTGTAGGCGATCTTCGGTAATGATACCTTCTTTATATCCGTTCATCATATATTCGAAATCTTCATCCGGATCATTAAAGAACAAGAATAGATCACAACCTGCGGCAATGGCAGTAGGAAGTAGTTTACTTCTCTTCATGGCGCCTGTTAGACCCAGCATATGGCTGGCATCTGTTACAACTACCCCATTAAATCCCAATTTGCCACGTAGTAGATCCGTTGTAATTTCTTTAGACAGTGTTGCAGGTAATAGTTCTTCGTCTTTAACACTAGGGTTAAAGTACCGCTGGTAGGAAGGCAAATGAATATGCCCAACCATAATGGATGGCAAGCCAGCATCAATTAAGCCTTTATAAACTTTGCCATAAGTCTTGTCCCATTCGTCCGTTGATAGGCTGTTTATACTAAAGGATAGATGCTGATCGCGCTCATCTACACCATCCCCAGGCCAGTGCTTTGCCGCAGGAGCAATTCCGCTTTCCTGAATTCCTTTAATGTAGGCAAGACTCATTTCCAGTACCAAATCCGGATCAGAGCCCCAGGATCTACTCGAAATGATGGGATTGCGCCAATTATAATTAATATCAACGATAGGAGCAAAGCTCCAGTTACAGCCAATCGCGGAAGCTTCTATACCAGAAACACGGCCCATTTCATATGCCCATTTAGGATCCTTCGTTGCACCAACCTTCACTTCCAGCCCTATTTCGGTACCATCCGTACAAGCACCATTTCCACCCGCTTCTGTATTGGCAGCGATAAGCAAAGGTATTTTGCTTTTTTCTTGAAGGATTTTGTTTTGGTCATATACTTCTTCGGCTTTCCCAGGGTTATAGCGAACCGCACCAATATGATAGTTGTTCACCATCTCTGTTAGATATTCTTCAGTCCGGCTCGAACCCATGTTTACAAAAAGCTGGCCAATCTTTTCTGCAATCGACATCGATTCAATAGTGTCATGGACCCATTTAATATCTTCATCAGCTAGATTATAGGGTTTTGCTTTTAAATCTACCTTGTTCGACATATATACACACTCCTTACAAAATAACACCAACCAATTATAATGATAAATCAAAAAAATATTCTTGTATACTAGTATACCGTTATGTAATTTTACAATTTTCAGTCCTTCCTTTACATTACTATCGGTATCATTCCCATTGATTAATTTAATTATTATGTAGAAACAAAAAAGACCCCCAACCAAATTGGTTGGGAGCCTTTTGAAACGTTGATAATTAACGTTTTGAGAACTGAGGTGCACGACGAGCGCCTTTAAGACCGTATTTCTTACGTTCTTTCATGCGAGCATCACGAGTTAAGTAACCTGCGCTCTTAAGAACTGCACGATATTCTGGATCAGCTTGTAGTAATGCACGAGCAATACCATGACGGATTGCACCAGCTTGACCAGTGTAACCACCGCCGCTTACGTTAACTAATACATCATAGCTGCCTGCATTTTCAGTAGCAACTAGAGGTTGCTTAGCAACTACACGTAGAGTTTCTAAATTAAAATATTCTTCAATGTCGCGTCCGTTCACGACAACACGTCCGTTACCAGGAACTAAACGAACACGTGCAACTGAACTTTTACGACGTCCTGTACCGATATATTGTACCTGTGCCAAATTAATTTACCTCCTTAGAAATTATCCGCGAAGTTCGTAAACTTCTGGTTTTTGTGCTTGATGTGGATGTTCACTGCCTTTGTATACGTTAAGCTTCTTAAACATTTGACGTCCTAAAGTGTTTTTTGGAAGCATTCCTTTAATTGCACCTTCAAGCATTTGCTCTGGGCGAGTTTCAATCATTTCCTTAGCAGTACGAGTTTTTAATCCACCTGGATGTCCTGAGTGACGGTAATAAACTTTTTTCTCAAGTTTGTTACCAGTTAATTGAATCTTCTCAGCATTAATGATGATTACATGATCACCAGTGTCAACATGTGGTGTAAATGTTGGTTTATGCTTACCACGAAGAATAGAAGCTACTTCGCTAGCAAGACGACCTAAAGTTTGGCCTTCAGCATCGATTACTAACCATTTACGCTGAATATCTGAAGCCTTCGCCATATAAGTTTGACGCATTATATTCCCTCCTAAAAAATCTTTCGTTCATTTCATTTTCTAAAGTTTATTTTCACACGATATAGTTTCGGGGCTAAAATCGTGGCGTGATCTTTGAAAATGTACCATAGGTAATAATATAATTTTTAAGCAGCAATGTCAAGAAAATGTTACACCTGGGAAAGTTGTTTTTAACTTTATAAATAAAGTTAAAAAGCCTCCGGCGGATGTCTCAGATTTTCAAAGGTAGTTTTTCGAGCAAGCTCGAAAAAATCTGGGCGACAAATACACTAAGGTGTATTTGATCTTATCGAAAAGCTGGAGCTAGACATGAATATGCAATTCTCCTAATACCACACTTTCCATTGGTGAAGTCCGTGAGCAGGTGCCGTTTTCCCAGCTGCTTGACGGTTCTTTTTTTCTAAAATAACCTTAATATCCTTGGGCTCAAGTTTTCCTTGGCCAACCTTTAGTAAGGTGCCGACGATGATCCGAACCATATTATATAAAAATCCATTTCCGACAAAGCGGAACACAATTTCATTATGCTCTTTCCATATGTCAATTTCTTCAATCGTTCGAATTTTATTTTCTTTATCAGACTTCGTAGAGCAAAACGATGTAAAGTCATGGGTGCCCAATAAATACTGTGTAGCCTCAATAATTCGATCAAGATTGATAGTATACGGATAATAGTAACTATGATTTCTACGGAAAACATCTCGTTCTTTTTGATTTAATAAAAAATAACGATATTCTTTTTTTACGACATTATATCTTGCATGAAAATCCGTATTTACACTTTCGATCGTCTCGACAACAATATCATCTGGGAGCAAGGTATTTAAAGCCATCTGCCAACGGTCTATAGGAATTGATAAGGGGCTGTCAAAATGGATCACTTGTCCATGTGCATGGACACCTGCATCCGTTCGCCCTGATGGGTGAATTCTTATATCCTCCCCCTTATGCAGCTTATACAAGGCCTTTTCAATATCTCCTTGGACAGTTCGACCATTTGGTTGTACTTGAAACCCTGAAAATTTAGTTCCATCATACGCTATTGTACATTTCAGTCGGTTCATATTTACCACCTTTATGACCGCAAAATAAATAATAAAATAGTCATGGCTGCTAGTATCATAAATACACCATTGTCTGAAGCCTTCCAAACTAACTCCCTTAGCTTGGTACGCCCTTCCCCGCCGCGGTATCCTCTGGCCTCCATCGCCAAAGCAAGATCTTCAGCACGTCTGAAGGCACTAATGAATAAAGGTACTAAGAGCGGCACAATCGCCTTAAAGCGTTCCTTTAAAGAACCTGTTGTAAATTCAACACCTCGGGCTGATTGCGCTTTAATAATCTTCTCTGTTTCTTCCATTAATGTTGGAATAAATCGCAGTGAAATCGACATCATTAAAGCGAGTTCGTGGGCTGGTACCCCAAATCTCTTAAACGGCCCAAGCAATGACTCCATACCATCAGTTATCTCAATGGGTGTTGTTGTTAATGTCAGCAAACTAGTCACCATAATTAAGAGGATAAAACGCAATGAGATAAATACCCCTTGCTTAATACCGCCCTCATAGACTTTGAGCCAGCCAAAATCAAAAACAACTTCCCCTTCTTTAGTCATAAATAGATGTAGTATTAATGTAAATAACACAATCCATAAAATGGGCTTCAACCCTTTGTAAATATAACTAATCGGCACCTTAGAGAGTATAATACTAGTAATAGTGAACAATACAAGAATGGAATAAGTTGTAACATTATTGGCAAGAAAGACGATAATGACAAAGAAAAAAATAGTTAAGATTTTCGCACGAGGATCCATTCTATAGATAAAAGAGTTCCCTGGTACATACTGTCCAATAATTACATTTTTCATTTGCCGAGTTCCATCTCCTCTCTCGCTAACAACCTAATAATATTCTCTGCTACTTCCTCTATCGTAAAAGATTGTTGTGGTAACGGCTTCTTTACAGCTTCAGAGAGGGATCTCATAAATTGAACAGATTCTGGAATATCTAACCCAACCTTATTGAGTTTTTCAGGTTCTTGGAAAACTTCTGATGGTGTTCCTTGCATATAGACTGTTCCTTTATCCATCACAATAATATGATCAGCATAAAAAGCAGCATCCTCCATACTGTGAGTAACAAGGATTGTTGTCAGTTTGGCTTGGTTGTGCATCTTTTTAAACATATCCATGATTTCTTTGCGACCTCTCGGATCGAGGCCAGCTGTGGGCTCGTCTAAAATGAGCACCTCCGGCTCCATTGCCAATACGCCAGCAATGGCCACTCTTCGCATTTGACCACCGCTCAAATCAAATGGGGATTTCTCTAGCACGGATTCTGGTAATCCAACTAACTGCAGAACTTCATTTGCTTTTCTTTTTGCAGCTTCCTCGGAAACACCAAAATTCATCGGCCCAAAGCATATATCCTTTTCAACTGTTTCTTCAAAAAGCTGGTGTTCAGGATATTGAAAAACAATACCTACCTTTTTGCGTAAACTCCGTAGGTCCTTTTGTTTTTCAGGACCGATGATCCGGTCACCGATTGAAATCTTCCCACTTGTTGGTCTTAAAAGGCCGTTAATATGCTGTATTAACGTTGATTTACCCGATCCTGTATGTCCAATTACCGCCTGAAAGGTACCCGATGGAATAAAAATATTTAAATCAAATAAGGCCTTTCTTTCAAATGGTGTTTTAGGGTTATATACATGCTCTACATTTTCGAATACAATGTCCATAGTTCATTCACCAAATCTCGTTGTTTTAAGTGGGATTTTGATAGTGTAATACCTTTTTGCTTGAGCAATTGTGAAAG
Source organism: Guptibacillus hwajinpoensis (assembly GCA_016841285.1). Lineage (GTDB taxonomy): Bacteria > Bacillota > Bacilli > Bacillales > Bacillaceae_J > Schinkia. Next base: position 8,353 of record JAENZK010000082.1, read on the forward strand.
CTTCACTGTAAATGGTAAATCAAGGCCTAATGAAACCAATTCGTCCCCTAGTTCGAAAATCTCTTCAGGAGTTCCTTCAGCATATTTCTGTCCACGATTCATGACAATAACACGATCTGCTTGGGTAACTTCCTCTAAATCATGGGTAATGGAAATAACGCTCATTTGGCCCAATTGCTGCTGCAGGTTGCGGACCGTTTCAATTACTTCTTTACGACCGATGGGATCTAGCATCGACGTCGCCTCATCCAAAATCATAACAGCAGGCTGCAGAGCTAAAACACCCGCAATGGCAACACGCTGTTTTTGCCCACCCGATAATCGATGTGGTTCATGGTTAAGAAAATCAGCCATTTTAACCCGTTCGATACTATCTTCAATACGCCTGATCATATCATCCCGGGGAATTCCGTTATTCTCTAACCCAAATGCTACATCATCCTTAACGGTTGTCCCAACAAATTGGTTATCTGGGTTTTGAAAAACCATCCCTACTCTTTTCCTAATATCCCAAATTGTTTCCTGATTTAATTGTATACCTTCAACAATAACCGAACCGCTTTCGTGCATTAAGAGACCGTTCAATATTTTGGCTAATGTAGATTTCCCGGACCCGTTATGACCTACGATCGCAAGCCATTCTCCTTTATATACAGGAAAACTAACGTCATTTAAGGCCCAATCTCCATCATTGGAGTATCGAAATTTCACATTTTGAACCGCAATAATTTCTTCCTTATTCATTAAGCATGTCACCCACTGTGATAGAAAAGCGCAAGCGCCTTGCTCATCGCCGTACAAACTGGAGGGGCTTCGACTGAGATATAGGAAACTTGAATTGCGTTAGCAATTCTTAGTTGACTTATCGTAGGGAGGAGACCTGAAGTTTGCTAGGCGATAGGCGCTGGAGCTAGACATAAATGCGCTAAACTATTTAATTATACTGTATAACAAAAAAGGGCATAGACTCAGATCTTTTTCGTAAGATTCTGTCTCGCCCTTTTAGATGATATAAATTTTGAAGCTTAGACTAATTCAATAATAACGACTGGAGCACCATCACCACGGCGTTGACCAAGTTTAAGAATACGAGTGTATCCACCTTGACGTTCTTCGTAGCGCTTTGCGATATCATCGAAAAGTTTTTGAACTGCATACTCGCCAGTTTCTGTGTTTGCTACTTCATTACGAATAAAAGAAGCAGCTTGGCGACGTGCATGTAAGTCTCCACGTTTACCAAGAGTGATCATTTTTTCAACAATTGAACGAAGCTCCTTCGCTTTCGCTTCTGTCGTTTCGATACGCTCATTGATAATTAAATCTGTAGCAAGATCACGGAAAAGAGCTTTACGTTGAGCTGATGTACGACCTAATTTTGCGTAAGCCATCTCTAGTGTCCCTCCTTTGTTGAAGTTTTGTCTATAACTATATGGAATCTATTCGTCTCTGCGAAGACCAAGTCCAAGCTCTTCAAGCTTAGCCTTTACTTCTTCTAAAGATTTTCTTCCAAGGTTACGAACTTTCATCATATCTTCTTCTGTCTTATTTGCTAATTCCTGAACAGTATTAATACCGGCACGTTTTAAGCAATTATAAGAGCGAACAGATAAGTCAAGTTCTTCAATTGTCATTTCGAGAACCTTTTCTTTTTGGTCCTCTTCTTTTTCAACCATAATTTCAGCATTTTGGGCTTCATCAGTCAAACCAACGAAGATGTTTAAATGCTCGGTTAAAATTTTTGCTCCAAGCGAAACAGCTTCTTCTGGTCGAATGCTACCATCTGTCCACACATCCAGAGTCAACTTATCATAGTTTGCTACCTGTCCAACCCTCGTATTTTCAATTGTATAAGTTGCACGAGATACCGGTGTAAAGATTGAATCGATTGGAATTACACCGATAGGCTGGTCCTCACGCTTGTTTGCATCAGCAGGTGTATAACCACGTCCACGTTTAGCAGTTAATCGCATACGTAGGTTTCCGTTCTTTCCTAGTGAAGCAATATGAAGATCAGGATTTAGTATCTCAACATCACTGTCATGTGTAATGTCACCGGCTGTTACTTCCCGTTCGCCTTGAATATCAATTTCTAATGTTTTTTCTTCATCAGAATAGATTTTTAATGCTAGCTTTTTGATATTCAAGATTACAGTTGTAACATCCTCTATTACACCTTCAATTGTAGAGAATTCATGTTGAACACCATCGACTTGAATGGATGTTACAGCAGCCCCAGGGAGTGAGGATAATAAAATACGACGTAAGGAGTTTCCTAAAGTGGTACCATATCCACGCTCAAGCGGTTCGACAACGAATTTACCAAAGGTAGCATCATCGCTGATTTCAACCGTTTCGATTTTTGGTTTTTCAATTTCTATCATTCAATAAACCCTCCTTCAAAACGTCGAAACCTCGGCTAGGGTAAGCCCTAACCGAAATTCCCCATTAGGCAATTCCCAAATGTGCACAACAAATTCCTAATTATCTGTTAGTCCGTTTCTCTTATAAAAAAACTGTTATCATATCCCATTATAGACAGGGATCCAAAATATATACAGATTAATTATACACGGCGACGTTTTGGTGGTCGACAACCATTATGAGGTACTGGTGTTACGTCACGGATAGCTGTAACTTCTAAACCTGCAGATTGTAAAGCACGAATCGCAGCTTCGCGTCCAGCTCCAGGACCTTTAACTGTAACTTCTAATGTTTTCATACCGTGCTCCATTGAAGTCTTTGCAGCAGTCTCTGCAGCCATTTGTGCAGCAAAAGGTGTAGATTTACGTGAACCTTTGAAACCTAATGCACCTGCACTTGACCAAGAAACAGCATTACCGTGAGCATCAGTAATCGTAACGATTGTATTATTGAATGTAGAACGGATATGTGCTACGCCAGTTTCTATATTCTTTTTTACACGGCGTTTACGAGTGTTAGTCTTACGAGCCATTGATCAATTACCTCCTTTACTTTATTTCTTCTTGTTAGCAACTGTACGACGAGGACCTTTACGCGTACGAGAGTTATTTTTAGTGTTTTGTCCACGAACTGGAAGACCACGACGATGGCGAAGTCCACGGTAAGAACCAATTTCGATTAGACGCTTGATGTTAAGTGATATTTCACGACGAAGATCACCTTCCACTTTGTGTCGGTCGATAATTTCACGGATTTTACCTAACTCATCTTCAGTTAGATCACGTACACGAGTATCTTCTGAAACACCAGCTTCAGCTAAGATTTTCTGTGCAGTTGCACGGCCAATACCGTAAATATAAGTTAATGAGATTACTACACGCTTTTCGCGTGGAATATCTACACCTGCAATACGTGCCATTTAAAGTTGCACCTCCTTGTATTTAGCCTTGTTTTTGTTTATGCTTAGGGTTTTCACAAATAACCATTACTTTACCTTTACGACGAATAACTTTACATTTTTCGCATATAGGCTTAACGGATGGTCTAACTTTCATCTTTTGAACCTCCTTATGTTACGGAGTGCTATTTTATTTGTAACGATATGTGATGCGACCGCGTGTTAAATCATATGGAGATAACTCTACAGTCACTTTATCACCTGGCAAAATTCGAATGAAATGCATACGAATTTTACCTGATACATGTGCTAATACAGTATGACCGTTTTCTAATTCTACTTTAAACATAGCGTTTGGCAGAGTCTCGACGATCGTACCTTCTACTTCAATGACATCCTCTTTAGCCATCAAGGTGCTCTCCCTTCTCAAAATCAGTAATTTGCTCATTGACAAACTTTGAAACAGCAAACCTTAGCTTTCCATTTGTCACACGACCAGTTTCACTAATACTGTTCTGAACTTCCGGAGAAACATAATCAAAAAACTCAAGATGATTAATGTTCTTTTTCTTAGGCCGATCAAATTTACGTTTATCACCATCAGCGATAAACACGAAACGCTCATCGAGGACTTTTAACACTATAGCAAATTGACCAGCATCTCTTCCTTGCAGAATTCTAACCAACTGACCTATTTGCGGACTCGACTCAGGTTCGTTCACCCATTATCACCTTCACTTAGGCTTTTGTTAAAATTTCAAATCCAGTTTCAGTAATCGCAATTGTGTGTTCAAAATGCGCACACATCTTACCATCTACTGTAACAACAGTCCAGTTATCTGAAAGTGTTTTTACATAGCGTGTACCTGCATTCACCATAGGTTCTACAGCAAGCACCATACCAGGTTTTAACCTTGGCCCTTTGTTAGGAGGTCCATAATGTGGAATTTGCGGATCTTCATGAAGATCCTGCCCAACTCCATGCCCCACGTACTCTCTAACAATGGAAAAACCGTTTGCCTCTACATATGTTTGAATCGCATGAGAGATATTCGATAATCGTACACCGGCTTTTGCTTCATCTAAACCTTTATATAAAGATTCTTCTGTAACTTCTAGTAGTTTCTTTGTGTTGTCATCTATGGTTCCTACAGCATATGTCCATGCTGAATCTCCATGGTAGCCATTGTACTTTGCACCGATATCAATAGAAATAATATCGCCGTCGCGAAGAACACGTCCCTCAGGTATACCGTGCACTAGTTGGTCATTCACAGACGCGCATATACTTCCAGGAAAACCGTTGTATCCTTTAAAGGATGGAATAGCATTATAGGATCGTATGGTCTTTTCAGCTATATTGTCTAATTCCTTGGTCGTAATTCCTGGTTTTATATATTTTTTAAGCTCTTCATGTGTTAGTGCAACAATTCTACCAGCTTCACGCATTATTTCAAGTTCACGATCGGTTTTGCAAATGATCATCCATTTAAGCCCCCAAGGAGTTTATCTAAGTCTTTAGCAACATCTTCAATATCTTGATCTCCGTTAATATTACGTAGGTAACCTTTTTCGTTATAGAAATCAAGTAAAGGTTGTGTCTGCTTAATATTAACTTCCAATCGATTACCAACAGTTTCTGCGTTATCATCAGAACGTTGGTAAAGCTCGCCCCCACACTTGTCACATACGCCGTCACGAGCAGGAGGATTAAATACCATATGGTATGTAGCCCCACATGACTTACAAATACGACGTCCTGTTAAACGATCCATTAACTTACTAGTATCAACTTCAATATTTATAACGTAATGAATTTGACGATCTAGTTCAGTTAAAAGTACTTCAAGTGCTTCAGCTTGAGGAACTGTTCTCGGAAATCCGTCTAGTAGAAAACCTTTTTTGCAGTCATCTTTAGCAAGACGCTCCTTCACAATCCCAATTGTAACTTCATCTGGAACAAGTGCACCTTGATCCATAAATGATTTTGCTTTCATCCCTAATTCTGTTCCCTCTTTAATAGCGGCACGGAACATATCACCTGTAGAAATATGTGGTATATCATAATTTTCTACGATTCTTTCCGCTTGTGTCCCTTTACCAGCGCCTGGTAACCCCATCAATACTAGATTCATCCTTCAGACCCCCCTATATTCTGGCGAGGCGTAGGTAAGCTGAATACTTACCCCCTACCTCCTATACCCTATTTCAAGAATCCCTTATAATGTCTCTTAACTAATTGACTTTCAAGCTGTTTCATTGTTTCCAGCGCTACGCCGACTACAATTAGTAAGCTTGTTCCACCAATTTGAACAGATTGCGGTAACCCCGCAATATTTATAAAGAAAACAGGAAGTACAGATATAACTGCCAGGAATATGGATCCTACCAAAGTTAGTCTATAAAGAATGCGAGTTAGGTACTCTTGAGTACTTTTTCCTGGTCTTATACCCGGAACATAACCACCTTGTTTTTTAAGGTTTTCTGCCATTTGTTCAGGATTAACTTGAACAAATGTATAGAAATAGGTAAAAGCAATAATTAATGCTACATATACAATCATACCAATTGGATGTGAGTAGTTAAACGTCGTCTGAATCCAAGTGGTAACTTTATTTTGTCCAAAAAACCCCGCAATTGTTGGCGGTGTTATTAAGAACGAAATCGCGAAGATTACAGGAATAACCCCAGCAGCATTTACCTTTATCGGAAGGTGAGTCGATTGCCCACCTACTGGACTACGATTTACAAGTCTTTTCGCATATTGGATCGGAATTTTCCGAAGTGCTTGAGAAATGAAAATTGTTCCTACGATAACAGCTAAAACTGCAACCAGTAATAATACGACTGTTACAATGCGTAAAAAGAGTGCTTCACCAGCACCTTCAATCTGCTGTGCATAGATTTGATTCACTGCAGTTGGAATGGCAGCAACGATACCTCCAAAGATTAGGATTGAAATTCCATTACCTACTCCATGAGAAGTAATGAGTTCACCCAACCAGAGCAGGAATGCTGTTCCGGCAGTTAACACTAATGCAATTAATAAATATGTTGGTATTCCAGGGTTTTTAATTAAACCCGGGAATAGATTGTTAAATCCGATAGACATACCAATTGCCTGGATAAATCCAAGTACTATGGTCCCGTAGCGGGTAAACTGAGCTAACTTACGGCGGCCAACCTCTCCTTGTTTAGACCACTCAGTAAATTTAGGTACTACATCCATTTGCAAAAGCTGAATAATAATGGATGCAGTGATATATGGCATGATACCCATTGCAAATATCGAGAAGTTTTTAAGCGCTCCACCACCAAATGTATTCAAAAGTCCAAATACACTTTGGTCTGTTAGCTTAATAACCTCTGTATTCACACCTGGAACTGGTAAAAAACTACCGAGCCTAAAAACTACGAGCATTAATAGAGTAAATACAATCTTACGACGTATTTCACCAACTCGCATGAAATTGGAGATTGTCTCAAACATTAAACCACCTCAGTTTTACCGCCAGCTGCCTCGATCGCTTCTTTAGCGGAAGCTGAGAACTTATGTGCTTTAACAGTAAGGTTCTTT